>JAGQPV010000636.1 GCA_020426545.1 Planctomycetaceae bacterium | reverse complement strand
GCAGGGGCTGCTGGTCAGTTCGGTGGTACATGCCGTGCTGCTGCTGGGCATGGTGATGATCGTCGTGGGTCGGAATTACACTCCACCCCTGCCGGGATTCTCCGCCACCTGGCTGTCGGAAGAAGCGGCCCGAATCGCCCGCATGCCGGCGGCACCGGTTCGCATCAGCCCGATGGCTGCCAGCCCCACGGAGGAGGCACCGGCGACAGATCAGGGCACAAAGCCGCCACCCGCCGATGCCGCAGGAAATCCTTCCTCACCGCCGACCCCCGTCCGTCCGGTTCCGGTGGAGCAGCTGCTGGCCACGCGCGACGCGAAGCGAAAACAGCAGATTCTCGGTTCGTTCGGCGAGAACGATGATATTGAACGGGCCGTTTCCCGCGGGCTGGCCTGGCTGAAACGTCAGCAGCAGCAGGGAGGAAACTGGCGGCTGCACGACGGCTACCCCGACGCCAGCTATTCGACCCTGTGGACCGACACCGGAGCCACCGCGCTGGCTCTGCTGGCATTGCAGGGTGCCGGCCACAACCATGCGGGCGGCGAGTTTGCCACAACCATCGGCAATGGCCTCAACTGGCTGAAGAGTATTCAGAAGGCGGACGGCGATTTTCACGACCATTACGAACTGGGCCGGCAGACAGCTTTTTATGCGCATTCGCAGGCCACGATCGCCATCTGCGAAGCCCTGATTCTCACCGGCGACGAGTCGTTCCGCGAACCGGCCGAACGGGCGGTGGGCTTTCTGCTGAAATCACAGCAGCCGCTGCAGGGCGGGTGGAAATACCAGCCGCAGGATGAAATGACAGTCGGCGACCTGTCGGTGACCGGCTGGGCTCTGATGGCGCTGCACACGGCGCGGGCGGCCAGTGTGCCCGTTCCCGACGATGCCTTCCGCAAGTCGTCGCTGTTTCTGGATGCCTGCCAGGAACGGGACGGTTCCCGCTACAAATACATGCCGAATGATCCAGCCGACCGGGTCACCGCCTCCATGACGGCGGAAGGCCTGCTGTGCCGGCAGTACCTGGGCTGGTCGCGGGAGAATCCCCAGCTGCTCGATGGAGTCGAGTGGCTGCTTTCCAGCGAGCTGCAGCCGCAGTGGGTCGCCGGTCGCCGGCATGTTTACGAGTGGTACTACACCGGCAACGTGCTGCACAATCAGGGGGGCGACACGTTCAAAACCTGGTACAGCACCGTGGCGGGAGAAATCCTGGGACACCAGGTCAAACGGGGCAGCAGCCGCCCGGGCCAGGATGTTCGCGGCAGCTGGCACCCGTCGGACCCGCCAGGCAATCCGTTCGAATATGCCGACAAGGCGGGCCGCCTGTACCTGACGTCCATGTGCCTGCTGGTGCTGGAAACTCCGTGGCGGCATTCGCCCATCTACAGCGAATAGTCGCCGTTCAACAGCCGCCAGCTGATCAACAGCCGCCTGTGGCAATCAGCAGCCCGCGGCAGACAGGCCGGACAGCGGCCCGGCCTGCTCAGTGCAGTTCCACCCGGCTCAGCGACCTTGGTCCTGTGTTCCCGCGGCCACCGGTCGGCGATCGGCCGGGAGCGGCAGACCGCCCGCGGGACCGGCAGTCCGACGCCCACCGACTTCCGATTCTCCCTGCCAGGCGCGGTACAGCCCCACGGGGAACCGCAGCATCCGCATTGGTGTTACGCCGATCATCTGGCTGGCGACCTGGAAAGCCCCGCGGGATTCCTTCTCGCGAATCCGGAATGCCAGGCCGGCGGCCACCAGCCGCAGCGCCAGGCTGGCGGCAAACAGCAGGTGAAAACTGTTGATCTCCCGGCCCTGCCAGGTGGTCTGCCAGTCGGCTCCGGCCACCAGCACGGCACCAGCAGCAATTGAGGTCAGTCCGCCGATCATTCCCGCCATGGCGGTGCCGGCCGCAATGAACATGGTGCGATTGCTGGTGGGCGAATTCTTCAGCATGAAGCCGTTGTTGGCGATGGCAATGCCCGCGTTCAGAATGGAATCAATCACAAACACCGGCAGCATGATCCAGAAGGCCACTTCCGGGTCGCGCGGGATCAGACACAGAGCAATCATATTCAGCGACTTGAACGCCGTGCAGATAATCAGCACGGGCCGGTTGCCAACCTCCTCCGTCAGCTGTCCCAGCCGGCCGGACAGAGCCGCTCCCCCCACCCAGGAGAACACCCACAGCATCAGCAGACGGAACAGGTCGAGCCCCGTATGCTGCAGCAGAAACAGGCTGATGAACGGAGCCCCCGTCATTGCGGCGAAGTGCCAGAAGCACGTGAACCCGATGAACGACCGGAAATCGCGATCGCGAAACGGAGCGGAAACCACATCCCGCAGCCGGGGTTCCGGAGCCGGGGAAACCGGCGGTTCCTCCACTTTCAGAAACAGCACCAGATCCAGCAGCCCGAACACGGCACCGGCTCCCAGCAGCACCGAGAAGGCCTGACGTATCTCCAGCCCCCCATACAGCAGAAACACGGCCGCCAGGAACAGCGAGACCGCGCCGGTCCACTGCATCCACAGCTGGCGCACACCCCAGAAGCTGCTCAACCCGTTCCGGGGCAGGTAATCGCCCATCCAGGACAGCCACAGTGGCGTCGCAAAATGAAGCATGCCATGATTAAGGGCCGTCAGGGCGATCAGCACCCAGATCCAGCTGACGTCGGAAATCTCGGGAAACAGCACCGGCCCCAGAGCCGCGGGAACCAGCACCAGCCGCTGAATGACGGACACGCCCAGCCACAGCTTCCGCCGGTATTTCAGGTGGTTGGCGACAATCGCCGCCAGAAACTGCAGAAACAGCATGCCGGTGGGCAGCGCACCCAGAATGCCGATATGCAGCGAATTGGCATTCAGCGAACGGGCGAACTGAATGGTTGCGGGCGACATGCTCAGCTGCGTGTAGGCCATCCCACAGCAGCCGGCAACAATAATCGCCCGACGGGCAGCAGGCAGTGACCACACGGCACAGGGCATCCAGAGGCAGGAGCAGGCAGAGAGAACGCTCGCACGGGCATGCGAAACGTGATTCAACAGAACCTGGGGCTGTTCCAGCAGAGCAGCCGGCTGTTGAACAGTCACGCGGGCAGGCAGAAAGAGAATGGCCGCGCACCACAGCAGCACAGACGGGGCAGCCAGACGTGGGGATTCTAGCGAACCCTGCGATTCGTAACAGGCGGAAATCGGCCCGGAAGACCGCACATTCCCGAATCCGTTACCAGAAAGCAGCAGAATGCCCACTCCCCCCTTCCCGGCCAGCCCAGGACCGCACCTGCTGGTCAGTGTGCGGAACGTCGCTGAAGCGCGGGAAGCGGTCACTGGCGGCTGTCGCATTCTGGACATCAAAGACCCGGACGCCGGTTCGCTGGGAATGGCCCCGCTGGCGGAAATTGAGCAGATTTCCGCCTGGCTGATGCAGCAGACGCCACCTGACCCTGCACTCTTAACCTCTGCCATCTCAGGCCATTCGGCGGATGCCGCTTCCGCCGCAAACCGGGCGAGCGAGATTCCTCCGAGTACGGCGATCCCGCTGAGTGTCGCGCTCGGCGAACTGACGGAATGGCCC
>JAGQPV010000635.1 GCA_020426545.1 Planctomycetaceae bacterium | reverse complement strand
CCGGTGACCTTCTCAATCAGCTGTGGTGCGAGGTACTGGCGGCCCCGCTGGTGCACTTCCTTCTGCAGCCAGCTCAGCAGCGGTTCAAACTCACCCCGGCGGAACTGTTCGTCGAGATCGCCCAGTTCGCGGCCGGCGGCTTCAAACAGCTGTGCCGCATACATATTGCCCAGTGCGTATGTCGGGAAGTAGCCCAGCATGCCACCACTCCAGTGGATGTCCTGCAGACAGCCGTCGGCATCGCTGGGGGGAGTCATGCCGAAACTGGCCTGGAAGCGTTCGTTCCATGCTCCGGGCACATCGGCCGGGGCCAGGTCTCCCCCGATGAGAGCCTGCTCCAGCTCGAACCGCAGCATGATGTGCAGGTTGTAGGTCACTTCGTCGGCTTCGACGCGAATCAGCGAGGGACGCACATCGTTGATCGCCGCGTGGAAGGTGCTCAGCGAAATGTCGTCGAGGGCGGCAGGAAAAGTCTGCCGGGCTTGCGGGAAGAAATGTTCCCAGAACGCCAGGCTCCGCCCGACGAAATTCTCCCACATCCGCGACTGAGATTCGTGAATGCCCAGTGAGGCAAATTCGCCCGGAGCCGTACCGAAGGCTTCCGCCTTCAGGCCCTGTTCGTACATGCCGTGGCCGGCTTCATGCAGCACACCGAAGAAGGCACCGGGGAAGAAGTACTCGTCGTAGCGGGTGGTCAGGCGGCAGTCGCCCGGGCCAATCCCGCTGCAGAACGGGTGGGCGGCCACGTCCAGCCGGCCATTTTCAAAACAGAAACCGATTTTTGTGGCAGCGGCGGTGGAGAATTCCCGCTGTGCATCCACCGGCCAGCTGCGCCGCAGCACCGAGACATCGGGCTGGTGGCCGGAGCCGGCGATTTCCTGCACCAGGGACACCAGAGCTTCACGGAGCGGTGTGAAGGCGGCCTCCACTTCCGCGGTGGTCATGCCTGGTTCGTAGTCATCCAGCAGCGGGTCGTACGGATGGGCCGCCCCGTCACCCAGTGCCTGGGATTCCTCCCGTTTGAGGGTGACAATCTGATCGAGCCAGGGCAGAAACTGGCTGAAGTCGTTCGCCTTGCGGGCAGTAATCCAGGCCTGCTGACCGAGGGAGGTCACCCGCGACAGCTCTTCGACCAGCCGCCGGGGCAGCTTTGTGGAGCGGTCGTATTTCCGCCGTGCTTCGCGAACGGTCGCCCCCGCCGCAGAATCCTGCGGCGGGCAGTCCGCGTGGGATTCGATCGCCGATATCAGCTCGCCCAGCCGGGGGGCCGTCATCCATTCGTGAGACAGCCCGGCCAGCAGGCTCAGCTGTTCGGAGCGATGTGTCGCCCCGCCCCGCGGCATGTAAGTCTGCTCGTCCCAGCCCAGCAGGGCGGCACTCGAACCCAGCAGGGCCTGCCGACGGAGTTCCGCGTGCAGTTGCTCAGTCAGCTGTGTCAGGTCAGTGAGGGAAGACATTGGAGGGCGTCCTTACCTGTCTCGGAAATGCTCGGAATACCAAACTGGCTGAAGCTCGATTGTTCCTCAAATCAGGCTGTGCCGGCCTGATTTTTCCGCTGCGAGCGCGGTCACTTCGTGGAAGCGGGCAGCAGCGATTCGACCAGGCCGACCCAGTAGCTGGCCCCCCAGGGAATGGCATCGTCGTTGAAGTCGTACCGGGGATGATGCACCACCGTGCTGTCGGCCCCATTGCCCATCCAGATGTAGTTCCCGGGCCGCTTCTTCAGCATCCAGGCGAAATCTTCCGAGCCCATGCACGGTTCCGGAGTCCGGCAGACGCGATCGGCACCGGCGAGGCGGGTGGCCGTTTCGGCCGCCCATTCGGTCTCCTGCTCTGTATTGACAGTGGCCGGGTAGCGGCGGTCGTACCAGACCTTCGCGGAGCCACCCAGGGCGGCACAGACATTGGTGGCAATCCGCGTGATCCCCGCTTCCGCCATGTTCTGCACTTCTTCGGAGAAGGTCCGGACGGTGCCCCGCAGCACGGCCGTGCCGGGGATGACATTCCACGTGTCGCCGGCATGCACCTGGGTGACGGACAGGACCACCCGCTCCAGCGGGTTCACATTCCGGCTGGCAATCGTCTGCAGGGCAGTCACCACATGCGCGGCGGCCACGACCGGGTCGACACTGTGATGCGGCATGGCCGCATGCGAGCCACTGCCGGTGATGGTGATTTCAAAGATATCGCAGGAAGCCATCATCGGCCCGGGGGCCACGGCAAATTCGCCGATTTCCAGGCCAGGCCAGTTGTGCATGCCGAACACCGCATCGACGGGGAACAGGTCAAACAGCCCCTCGTCGACCATCACCCGGCCACCGGCTTCATTTTCTTCCGCCGGCTGAAAAATGAACTGCACCCGGCCGCCGAAGTTCCGGTTCTGCGACAGATACTTCGCCGCGGCCAGTAGCATGGTGGTGTGACCATCGTGGCCGCAGGCGTGCATTTTGCCGGGAATCTGCGAGCGATACTCGAAATCGTTTTCCTCGGTGATATCGAGGGCATCGATATCGGCCCGCAGCCCGATGGATTCCAGTTCGCCGCCTGCGGTCCCGGTGCCTTCCAGTGTGCCCACCACGCCTGTGGTCGCCAGCCCCCGGTGAACCGGAATGCCCCATTCGGTCAGCCGGGCGGCAATAAACTCGGAAGCGAACGTTTCTTCAAAGGCTGTCTGCGGGTTCTGATGCAGTGTGCGTCGCCAGCCAATGGCTTCGGCGTGAATCTGGTCCAGACCGGCAAGTGTTCCAGCAGTGGCGGGCATATTCTCAGGCTCCAGGCAGAATGGAAGATCCGGGTACAGGCATGATCCGGAATTCCACCCGAATGCACAAGTGCCCTGGCGGCTGCCGTGGGGGAGTCCACGACGGTGTTGCCTGGCCACTCTCAACCACCTACAGTTAACAGCTGCAGTCAGGACAGGGGCTTTTTTCGGAATGAAGAACGGCTTTCCTCTTAACGGGGTGACTGCCTGAGACAGGGCCACGCGATTTCAGACCCTGACAGGGCAGTTCAGCAGGGAGGCGGGAGTGAGAAATACGGTCTATCGCCACGGGGATGGCGAACCGGAGGAACCGACCGGCGCGGGATCCTCCTCCGCCAGTTCGGCAGGCAGTCACCGGCCGCTGGAAAGTGGCCGGGGGGGCGACGGTTCCGACCACACGGGGGCGCAGTATGGCCTGCCGGATGAAGGCGAAGGCCGGCCCGTGGAAGATGATGAACTGCGGCCACAGCTGCTGGCCGATGTCGTCGGCCAGCGTAAGGTGGTGGAGCGACTGCAGATCACGTTGAACGCGGCCCGGCGGCGGTCCGAACCGCTGGGGCATCTGTTGCTGGATGGTCCGCCGGGAATCGGTAAGACCACCCTGGCGACAGTCATTCCCCGTGAGCTGGGTACCGAAATACAGATTACTTCCGGCCCGGTGCTCAAGGCGCCGAAGGATCTGCTGCCCTACCTGACCAATGCTTCCCGCGGGTCGGTGCTGTTCATCGACGAGATCCACCGCCTGCCGCCCGCGGTGGAAGAATTCATCTACCCGGCGATGGAGGACTTCCGGATCGACA
>JAGQPV010000634.1 GCA_020426545.1 Planctomycetaceae bacterium | reverse complement strand
TTCGAACCGCCGCGTATTCGCCCGAATCGTCGCTTGAGCAGGGCCACTCACCGCGACTGAGGCAGTCTGCCTGCCGGGCCGCTGTCGATCTGTGGCAGCTGCTGTGGCCGGCTGTCGGCCATCCCATTCGAATGCCCCTGCTAATCCGGAGTACTTGAACCATGAGAACGACCCGTCGTCCGCAGTCGAACCCCCGCCGCCGGGGATTCACCCTGATCGAACTTCTTGTTTTTATTTCCATCATCGCCACGCTGATTGCACTGGTCACCCCGGCCGTGCAGAGCGCCCGCGCCGCCGCCCGCCGGCTGCAGTGCCTGAACAACCTGAAGAACATTGGCCTGGCGGTGAACAACTTCGCCTCGGGTAACAACGACCGGGTTCCCGCTCTGTCATCGAACATTACCTCCAGCCTCGGCACCTACTCCTACAGCTGGGTCGTCAGCGTCCTGCCGTACCTCGACAGTGCCGCTCTGTACCGTCAGATTCGTTCCAGCGGCGTCGGCACGCAGACTCAGCTGCGGTTCCTCACCTGCCCGGACGACCAGAACGCCTTCAAGCAGGATGGTGGCTTCAGCTACCCGGCCAACGCGGGCTACATTAACTCCAATGACTGGGGGGCCGGCACCGGTCATCACGCTTTCCGTATCGACTGGGATGGCGACAGCGACATCGATGTGGCCGACAGCAAATACGCCTACGCCACCGGCGTGTTCTGGCGGAACACCGGAGCGGACAATTTCAAGATGACGTTCGACTACATCTCCCGGGGTGACGGCATGGGCAGCACGCTGATGCTGGCGGAGAACATTCAGGCGAGGAACTGGTCCGGACGGACAGCCGACGATGCAGCGGCCTCCGAACCGCTGACGGGCGACGTCGCCTTCGGCGTCAGCGTGGAAGCAACTGCTGCCTCTGGAACTTCCCTGCCGCTGAGTGGCGGAGTAATTGACACTTCCGACCCGACCGGTCTGTTCGTGGGTGGCAGTGCCGCTGCGGTGCTGGCCTTTGATTCCGGCTACGATCTGGAGAACGATGGCAATACCAGAAACTCGGCCATCAACTCCCTGCCGAACGCAGGCCCCGGCGCCGCGCCGCGGCCCAGTTCCGGCCACGCCGGCAGCGTGAACGTGATGTTCTGCGATGGCCACGGCATTGGCCTGTCGGAGCAGATCAACGCCACAGTGCTGTCCCGGCTGATCACCAGCGATGGCAGCCGGTATGGTCAGTACGTTCTCAGCTCCGGCGACTTTGAGTGAGCCAGCGAGCAGGCTGAGTCCGGGCAGCGCCTGATTCCTCTGCCCGGCTGAAGCCAGCCATTGTCGGGCCGAATGGTTCGCCAACCGGTGACTGATTGAAGAAACGGCGCAGACAGCGAAAAATCCGGAGGCCTGCTGTGGAAGACATTCCGCAGTGGGTCGCCGGTTTTTTCTGCGCTGGGCAGAAGGCATTTCTCATCGTGAGACAGCCGGCATCCCGCCCACGAGGCGCCGCATTGCCTGCCCTTTGAGGCGACAGCAATGGTTTGAATCTCAGTCGAACTAACCTCTGGAATGACTGCGAGCTATCGTCTGGCTTCCGCAAGTGACGGCTGAGCCCGGCATAATAACGGGAGGCAGCAGTGCCAGAGCTGGCCCCTCGGACTGCAGCAGCGGCCGTGCGGTTGGCCTGCCAGGAAGGCGAACACGGCCAGCGAGTTTCGCACGCGGGGAACGGGAGCCGGACAGATGCTGACCTGCCAGAACGAATCTCACAAGCCTCAATGCCAGGCTGGCCGCCCGCCTGCAGCTGCTGAATCCGCCAGGTCCCGCCGGGCGCATGAATTCACCCCGTCGCGGTGCCCGCAAATCATGCGGAACCGCTACGGGGTGTCTACAATCGGCACAGGGACTCGAAAACAGTGGCGGTGACCGCATGCAGCGGCGTAAGACTCAGGGCCCCGCGCAGCAAACTCCACGTCAGAATTCGAGTCGAGAGTCAGAGCAGAGGACATCAGCCAGCCGCCTCATGGTCGTCACCCACCAGAACCTGGTGGGGAGATGCCCGAGATTCGGACCGCCTGCGGGAGCCGACTCAGCGCTCTGCGGCACTGATCGTTACTCGCCAGCGGTCTCGGCGGTTTTCGGATTGAGCAGCCGGCTCAGGCGGGATTTTGTGCGGGCGGCGGTATTCGGGTGAATCAGCCGTTTCGCAGCAGCCTGATCAATCCGCTTCACGGTCAGTCGGAATGCGGCTTCCGTTGCAGCGGCATCATCCCCGGCAGCTGCTTCCCGAAACTTGCGGATGACGGTACGCAGGGCGGACCGCTGTGTACGGTTTCTGATCCGCCGAGTTTCGCTCTGCCGCAGGGCCTTCTTCGCATTTCTTGTATTGGGCATAGCTCTTCTGACACACTCCTGCCCTTTGCAGGGCTTGAACTTCGGGCTGTCTGCCGGGAACGACTGCACCAGCCCCGGCGGGTTCCGTACTTCACATCTGTCATGCAATCCCGAACAGCAACCGGACCTCGTCCAGCTCTGTGCTGAAACAGTGCCTGACCACAAGAACACTGTTGTGGCGAGAAAACTGGTTTCAGGCGGCCTGTGCTGGAGTGGTTGTCAGCATGACGTAAACCACCACACGGCTGCGGGAGCACGGCGGAATGTGAGAGTGTACCAGGGCAGCATCCGCCTGACCAGCCTGCTGACCGGGTTTCAAGGGGCAGCTTCGTCGAAAATCCGGCATGAGCCCCGAAGGCAGCCGGCTGGCTGGTCCCTGCTGCCGGATCCGGTAAACTCTGGGACCTGAAAATTCAGAATCTCTGCATCAGACGCGGGTGCAAACCGGCAGGCCAGCCACCACCCCGGATGGGTCAGGCGGCTCCCCCGCGCGGGTGCCGGGTGGACTCCACATTCCCCGGCGGCCGGCATGGTCTGCTCTGCCGGTGCTTCTTCTCTGCTCCTGAAATTACGACAGGAAACGTTCGATGTCTGCCTCCCTCACGCAGCGGCTGCAACACAATCTGCAGGAACTCCAGGCCGCCGGCACCCGTAAGGAACTCCGGCATCTGACCCGGCCCATGGATGCCAGCACCACCATTGAGGGAGTGGGGGATGTTCTGGTCTTCTGTTCCAACAATTATCTCGGTCTGGCGAATCACCCGGAAGTGATTGAAGCCGGAATCGAAGGACTGCGGCGTTACGGTGCCGGAACAGCCAGCGTGCGGTTCATCTGCGGTACATTTGATTGCCACCGTGAACTGGAAGAGAGAATCGCCTCGTTCCTGGGCACGGAAGCCGCAATGACCTACGTCAGCTGCTGGAATGCCAATGAGGGACTGCTGCCCAGTCTGGTGCAGAAGGGCGATGCCATCATTTCCGATGAGCTGAACCACGCGAGCATTATCGATGCCTCGCGGCTGGCACGGCAGGCCAACCGGCTGATTTACGCTCACAGTGACATGGATTCGCTGGCTGCCAAACTGCGGGAAGCAGCCGATTCGCCGGTCAAGCTGGTGGTGACCGACGGCGTCTTCAGCATGGAGGGTGATATCGCCAGGCTGCCGGAGCTGGTCCAGCTTTGCCGTGAGCACGATG
>JAGQPV010000633.1 GCA_020426545.1 Planctomycetaceae bacterium | reverse complement strand
ATGAACGTTGCCGGTGGCTTGGGGGTTGAGACCCTCCCTCAGTCCCTCCCTGGAAGGGAGGGCAGTTAAGAATGGCCGGTGCAGCCGGTCGGTGATGAACGGGGGACGCGGAAGGAAGAGATTCGTCAGGCACAGCCTGACCTGCGGAAGAGAAGACACGGGTGGTGGAGGTCAGGTGAGGCGGCGGCAGTCGCAGGAGGTGGTCTGCAGGGTGGGCTGGTGGGTGATGCGGAGGATTTCGTATTCGAGGCCGTTCAGCAGGAGGTGGTCGGCGGGACTCGGTGGGGAGTCTGCGAAATCCTCGCTGCGGAAGAGGACGCGGAGATCGGCGGCGGTCAGTCGGGTGGCTGTCTGCGGGAGGGAGTGGCTGGCAGGTGGGCCGGGAACGGCTTCGAGGGAGATGTCGGTTGGAGTCGTGATGACGGACGCTGTGTCGGGATCGACCGTGCGGGTGAGCTGGCGAAACGTGACCGGGACGGCCCAGTCGCGGAAGAGCTGATCGCGGTCGGCCAGTGGCAGTGCAGCAGGTATGGGCATGGGTGCAGGGGCCGGGAGTTGGGATTCAGGGGAGAGAAGATGAAGACACTGCTGGGCAAGCCAGCAGTGGCACCCTGGGAATGTTTGTTGCAGGGTTAATGAACGGTGAGACCCTCCCTCGGTCCCTCCCTGAAAGGGAGGGAAGGAGATTCGTCAGGCAATAGCCTGACCTACAGAAGAGGAGCCCTGTGGGGACGTCGGCCGGTTCGCTCAGACGCCGGGGGCGGTGGTGTAGAGCCGGGGGTCCTCGGCATGGATCACGGCGGACCAGGTGAAGAGGTGCGGAGAGGAGAGGTCGTACTCGAACCGGACGGTGGCGCAGCTGCGGTACTTGCGATACGTGCCGGACGCTTCGTCGTGGTAGAGGAACAGCTCGTAACGATCTTCGTCGCTGGTGATGTCGAAGGCTTCACCCAGCAGCGAGAGGGTGTCGAGCATGGTTTCTTCGGTGGCGCAGAGGATGCCGGCATGCGTTCCGGTGCGTCCCTCGATTGACAGATCGATGCCGGCGCGGGAATGGCCGTAGAGACGGTCTCCGTCGGCGAGGGGGACTTTGAACTGTTCGAAATCCCAGGCATCGAGCACGCGGAGTGTGGTGATGGGGCGGGGGAGTTCAAACAGAGTGCTGTTGCGATAGAGGGCCGGGCGGAAGTTGAACGTCATGGGGAAACCGAAACTGGAGTCAGGCCGGAGCGGGGCAGAAGGCAGCTGAAGGAGCGGGGTATCACCGACCGGGTTCAGCCACGGCGGACCGAGCTGCGGAAACCTTGCAGCCGGAGATCGCGGAGCAGGTGCTGCAGCTCGACGGGGCGGTTGAGCTGAATCGACAGTCCACCGAAGTTGTTCACGGTGGAGGAAGCGGGAAGCGGCGCGGGAGCGACAGGCGTGCGGACGGGCGAAACCGGGGAAGAGGGACCGGAGCCGTGAGGCGCGAGGCCGGCTGGTGGGGACGAAGCGGTGGGGGAACTGCAGGCGGCGGGATTGTGATTGAGGGAGTTGAGGAAGGCGGCGCCCAGCTGGCGGACGGAACTGGCCTGCAGGACGAATTCGCCCGCAGTGAGCATGGCGGGGATCTGGTCGGTGCCGGGACGGCCGCTGACGAGACCGCCGGTGCTGTATCCCCGAATCGGCCCGGAAGCCAGTGGGACAGGCAGCGAGGGGCGGGAGCTGAGACGGGCCAGTTTCGCCGCGACGAAGTCCGCCATCTGTCCGAGGGCGGCGAGGGCACTGAGCGCCGGCTGGACATTGAGGGTCACCGGCGTGCGGGACAGGTCGCGGAGGCTGCGGGCGACCGAACCGATGCGGGTATTGAGCTGCTCGAAGGGGCGGTGCAGGCGGGCGGTGGCAGAGGCGAGGCTGTCGAGCGGGGAAGTGGCATCGGCGAGACGGTCGGCCTGCTGCTGGAAGCGGTTCAGCCGGTCGATGACGGAGGAGAGTTCCCGCTGCAGGGGCTGGCTGTCGGCCAGAATGCGGATGGTGAGGGATTCATCGAAACTGGCCATGTGCGGTGTGTTCTGTCGACAGGAGGGCGGGGAAGGGTTGTGGGGGTGCTGGCAGCCGGGAATGCAGCGGCGTCAGATACGGGTGACAGCCGGGGCGGTTTCAAACGAACGGCCCGAGAAGGCGATGAGGTTGGAGGCATCGCCTTCAGAGAGGGACAGTGATTCACGGTAGACGCGGGAGAAGGTGATTTTCTCGCTGGCGACACCGGCGGGATCGAGCACGGTGAATTCGAACTGCAGGGTGTTCTGCTCTCCGGCGGGCGAGGTGCTGACGGCATCGGTGCCGGAGAGGAACATGAGGAATTCGTAGAGCTGGAGTGGATCGGCCGGGGAGGCGGCGTGGCCGATGAGCTGTGTCCAGCGGGCGGTGAAGGAGAGGACGGTGGATTCGTCATCGCCGGGCCGGGTATGGCCAGCGGCGATGGAGCCGCGGTCGAGAATTTCAATGGTGCTTGAACGGACCGTCCAGGAGAGATCGCCTTCATCGAGGACGACCGTCAGCACGTTGGGTGTGGGAGTGGCGGCGTCGCGGATAACGAGCTCGCCATCGCGGAGGTTGCGGGTGATGGTGGAAACAGACATGGGAATGGCGGCCGGTGCGGGGGTGAGGGAAACGTCGGGGAAGGACGGATGAGCGGATGACGGGGCGGATGATGACGCAGCAGCGAACGGGTTTCAGGCCGTTTCCATCAGCGGATGCACGCGGCCGGGAATGGTGATGACGAGGTGCTGGAGCGGGAGTTCCACGGCACGGGAAGCGGTGCGGGTGAGGCTGCGGGTTTCGGGCTCGTACAGCGAGAGGTGGCCCAGCACGGGGGTGCCGCTGGCGGAGAAATCGCGAATGGGAAGGAACTGCCGGGCGAGGGTGGTGCTGGCAGCATCGGCCAGGGTGTGGCACTGGGTGAGGCTGGCGGAAGGCCGGGTAAAGCAGTGGACGGTGGCGAGGCAGCTGGTCGGCGGAGGCGAGGCGTGGCGGTGCGGTGGATCGGTCCAGGCATCGAGCCAGAGTTCGAGCCATGCGGCATGGTCTTCCGTATTCAGCACCATGCCGGGGTACAGGGTGGGGACATCGAGCGGGAAGGCATCGGCCCAGTAGTGAATCAGGCTGTGCAGCAGGTGAGAGGACATGGCGAACCGGGCGTGTGGTTGTGGGGTGCAGCCTGCGGGGCAGGTCGAATTCGGACGGGGGCGGTGAAACCCGCGGCAATTCTCTAGAGCGGCGGAAGCAGGCGGGGGAATTCCGAGCGGAGCTGGTGGAGAGCCCGGCGGACCATGTGTGAAGGCTGCATCTGCGTGGTGCCGTGCTCCAGCAGATTGATGTAGTCGACCGAGTTGGTGGCGGTGCGGGTGGAACGGGTTTCGGTATCGGCCCGGGCGAGGGAACCGCGGGCAGAGCCGGAGCGGATGGCTGCGGGTTCGGGCTGTGTGCCCTGCCAGCCGGGCGGAGGCTGGACGCCGAGAGCGGTGAGTGCCCGGACCCAGGCTGCCCGGGAACGGGCGGTGTCGACGGGGTTCCCTTCGATGGTGAGTTCGAGG
>JAGQPV010000632.1 GCA_020426545.1 Planctomycetaceae bacterium | reverse complement strand
TACCCAGAAGAAGGCCATTCTGGCTCTGCGGAGCGACCTGGCCAGCGGCGAGACGGAATACGTGTACGCCAGCCGCCGGTACTCTTCGGAGGAAGTTCGCCGTGACCTGTCGAGCCGTTTCGAGCGGTTCAAAGTGGCCGAAGCCAGCCTCGAACGGGACGGGCAGATTCTGGCAGCCCGTGAAAAGGCTCTGAAGGCCAACGAGCAGAAGCTGGAGAAGATGCTCGATGCCAAGCAGGAGCTGGAAGTCCAGGTGGTGCAGCTGGAGGCCCGCCTGAAGACACTGCAGGCTACGGAAACCGCCGTCTCCGTCGAGTTCGACGATACGCAGCTCTCCCGGGCAAAAACGCTCATCAACGAGCTGAACCGTCAGATCGATGTGCGTGAAAAGGTGATGGCGGCCGATGGCCGGCTGGAAGGCGAAATTCCGGTGGAAACCGAGAATGTGGTGCCCTCCAACCTGACCAACGAGATCGACTCGTACTTCGGCGACGATGCCGATGTGGAGCCCGCCGGTGCCATTAACCCCGGCCCGGATGCCTGAACCGACGAACGGCCGGAAACCGGGAACAACAGCCTGACGGCCGACTTCCCGGCTTCGGCCAGCTGAAACGCGGGACACTCGAGGTGGCAGCAGCTGTGAGAACAATCGCAGCTGCTGTCATCTGCCTGTCCTGAAACCATCGCCTGCGACAACCATGACGCAGCGAGCCCGAACGGCTCTCCAGTGGTTCTGCCCCGGCAGCCTTGAAAGAGCAGTTCCGGCCCTCTGCGACAGAGCTTCGCCAGAACAGCACAGCAGCCTGAAACAGCCGGTGTTTCGCTGACACCAGACCAGCACCCGGCACCAGAGACAGCCGCAGTGCCGGAGATGTCCTGCCGGACAGGGAACAGCCGGCCGGTTGACGAAATCACAGGAACGGTGAACCATTGGGAGGCGGATTTCGTTTACGACAGCCGGCGCAGTTCGTCCGCAGGACACTGCCGCCACTGCGGGCGAAGGCTGCCACCCGTCGAAATGAACCGTGACTTTATGGGTATCAGTTTTCGTTATGCAGGTTCCCCCGTCTCTGCCGGGGTGGCACGCCTGAAGGAACTATGGAACGTGTCCAGCTCCGGCCAGCCAGTCGACAGAAACAGACAGGTCGCACCGGCGGCGTACATGCTGTGGATTGATGGAGAAGGGGGCTGGCTGGTTCTGCTGAAAGACCGGGTCACGATTGGCGGGCCGTCTCCCGCACCGGAAGCCGGCGGAGCCGACCTGTCGCTGCTGGCGGAACTGTCGCGGGTGCATGCGACGATTGCCCGCACGGAGGAAAACTATCTGGTCGAGCCGCACGGCGGAATGACCGTCTGCGGACGGCCGGTCACCGGGCCGACGCACCTGAACGACGGATACGAGCTGCAGCTGGGCGAACGCGTGCGGCTGAATTTCCGGCTGCCGACGGCCTTGAGTGCCACGGCCGTGCTGGAGTTCGCCAGCGATCATCGCCCGTCCCGTTCAGTCGATGGTGTGGTGCTGATGCACGAAACACTGCTGGTCGGGCCGGGCACCGGAAATCACATTAACTGCCCGGGCTGGAAGAGCCAGGTCGTGCTGTTTCTGCGGGATGGACGGTTGTGGTGCCGCTCGCGGGCGGCGCTGCGGGTGGGAAAGGATTCCGCAGGCGGGGCCGTTCCTCTGGAGGCCGATTCGCTCGTCAGCGGGGAGGACTTCTGCTTCCGCCTGGAAACCGTGGACCTGACGGCGGATTCCGGCTGAACGGGGCCTGCGGCCGGGGGGAAACAGCAGCCAGCAGGAAACGGCCAGCGGGAATAAACAGCGTGCGGGCAGGATCAGAGCTGACAGCAACCTTGAGCCTTACGACTGCACAGGATTGGTAACAGCCGGCATGACCAGCGAACTCATCGCAACAGGGGCCTGGCCGAACGGGCAGGCAGTTGCAGGCGGGAAAACGATGAAATTCACTTTTACACCGGGATCGCGGCCGCTTGCCGGCTACACCATTAAACGGGCCATCGATAAAGGTGGCTTCGGTGAGGTGTACTACGCCGTCAGCGATGCCGGCAAGGAAGTGGCGCTGAAGCTACTGCAGCAGAATATGGAGATCGAGCTGCGGGGCGTGCGGCAGTGCATCAACCTGAAGCACCCCAACCTGGTCCATCTGTTCGACATTCTGCAGGACGACGACGGCGACCACTGGATTGTGATGGAGTACATCTCGGGCCGCAGCCTGGAGCATGTGCTGGCCGCCAGTCCGCAGGGGCTCAGCCCGCAGGAAACTTCCCGCTGGCTGGATGGCATCGCCGCGGGCCTGGCCTTCCTGCACGACCGGGGAATTGTGCATCGCGATATCAAGCCGGCCAACATCTTCCGCGAGAACGACATCGTTCGCATTGGCGATGTGGGGCTGTCGAAGTTCATCACCGCCAGCCGCCGGAATGCCCAGTCGCAGAGTGTGGGCACAGTGTATTACATGGCTCCGGAAGTCGCCCACGGCAACTACGGCCGCGAGGTCGACATCTACAGCCTGGCGATTGTGCTGTACGAAATGCTGACCGGCCGGATTCCGTTCGACGGGGAATCGACCGCTGAAATTCTGATGAAACACCTGACGGAGCAGCCCGATCTCAGCCCGCTGCCCGCGGCGCTGCGGCCGGTTTTTGCACGGGCACTCGAAAAAGACCCGATGAAGCGGACACCCGATGTCCTGCAGCTGGCCAGCGATTTCTCGCGGGCCGTGCGGGGCGAACAGGTGGCCCTTGATCTGCCGGAAGATTCGTTCGCCGGCACCCGGCCTGTGCCGGAAACCATCCTGCAGGAACGCCGCAACCCGCAGGACGAACGCCAGCAGCGTCGGCAGGCCCATCTGCAGCAGATCGCCGAACGACAGCAGCAGGCACAGAACGAAGCGGAACGTCGCCGGCGGCGGAAAGAAGCCCGCAAAGCCACCGAGAAGCTGCGGAAGGCCGACCGCAAAGCCAGAAAAGCGATCGAACGGTACCGCCACCGGACTGGCACCGTGCCGGCTGGTGCTGCTGCGACGGCAGGCCAGTTGAATGCCGACAGCCATCACGAGGAAGAAGACCGCTACGCCTGGCTGCACACGCTGCTGCGGGTGGGGGCAGTGGTGGCCATTGTGCTGGCTCTGGTTGCTCCCGGTCTGCTGGGCCGCATTCTGCCGGTGATGTTTCGTGTGGGCATGTTTGCCGCCCTGGGTTATGCCGCGTTCTGGGTGCTGCGTCAGCTGACGGGCATCGGACGGAGTTCTCATCGAATGGTTCATCACCCTCCCGGCGGACAGCAGCAGACAATCGCCAGCCTGCCGAATGCCACCGCCGGCACACAGGCGGTGCCCGTGCGGTATCACGCGTCCGACCCGGCCCAGAATCTGTACCTCGGCCCGGAGACACCCCGCAAAGTCACAGTCCGCCAGCGGCTGACCGACCTGACCGGCGCCCTGACGGTTGCGGTTCCCGCCACCGGGCTGATTACTCTCGGCCTGTGGCAGCTGACCCCCTTCCTGCAGACGCCCGCGGAAATCGGACTGTTCGGCGGCAGCACGCTGCTGGCCTCCT
>JAGQPV010000631.1 GCA_020426545.1 Planctomycetaceae bacterium | reverse complement strand
CGGCCGTTTCCAGGTCCCGCACGTCTCCACTCAAACCGCTGATACCCGCCAGCCCGCTGCGTTCCGACAGGTCTTCCAGCAGCTGCTCCACGGAGCGACCAGTGGCCCGCATCAGAATCGGCAGAGCGAACGGGTCGAAATCCCCCACCCGGTTATTATGCGGCAGGCCGCTCTGCGGGCTCATTCCCAGGCTGCAGGCGATGGACTGTCCGTTCTTCACGGCACACAGCGAGCTGCTGCCGCCCAGATGACAGGACACCAGCCGCAGATCATCACGGCCCAGCAGTTCGCTGGTGCGACCGCTGATGTACCGGTGACTGGCCCCGTGATAGCCCCACTTCTGAACTTCGTGTTCCTGCCATTCATGTGGCACGGCGTACAGCCGGTGCGCCGGCGGAATCGTGTCGTGAAAACCGGTTTCCAGTGCCGCCACCAGCGGAATCTGCGGAAAGGCGGCCATCAGCTCCCGCATGGCCCGCGCGTAAGGCGGGTTATGGGCCGGAGCAATATCCGCCAGTTCCTCCATCCGGTCGAGCAGTTCGGCTGTCACCCGCCGCACGCCACTTAAGCGACCGGCAAACACGGCTTTGAAACCAATTGCCGAAACTTCCTCCACCGATTCGAGGCAGCCATGCTCCGGATCGGTCAGCTGCTCGAGGCACAGCCGCACCGCTTCCGCGTGATCGGGAATCTGGCGGGTGGCTTCCGTCCGGTGCCCGCCGGCTTCCATGAAGCACTGGCTTTCGGGCTGCCCGATCCGATCAATCCCCCCGCGGGCCAGCTGAGTGCCGGCCGGCAGATCGAACACGCGGTACTTGAAACTGGTGGAGCCGAGGTTGGCAACCAGGATCTTCATTGTTCTGACATCCCTGCATTACGGGCTGCTGAAAGACGCTTTGTCTCTGGTAGTAATCTGCCAGGCAGGCTGCCGGGCTGGTCACCAGGAACAGTCTTCAACGGGCCAGTCATGGAACACGACAGTGGATTTTCCGGGACATGGCGGCTGCTGCCCGTGGTCTCTCCTCCACAACGCAGCAGTTGCCGCAGACAGCTCTCAGACAAACTTCTCCATCAGTGAGGATTCCGGCCGCGGGATCAGATGGGCACTCACCAGCTCGCCCACCTGAGAAGCGGCGGCGGCACCGGCATCGACAGCCGCCCGCACCGAACCGACATCGCCCCGCACCACGGTGGTGACATAGGCGCCGCCGATCTGAATCTGCTTCACCAGGGTGACGTTGGCTGCCTTCAGCATGGCATCGCATGCTTCAATCTGAGCCACCAGGCCCTTTGTCTCCACCAGGCCAATCGCTTCGCTCATTGCTCGTTCTTCCTGAAATAACAGAGACTGCCCGGAGGACTCTGTGCCGGCCGGTCTGCCCTGAAGTTCGTGTAATTCGTCGCGCGCGGAGCCCATGTGCCCGAACCGCCCGCCGCCGGGAGAAGTCACAGCAGAAACCGTGAACTCCCGGCCTGGAGCTGTTCCGGACAGAGCAGCCGCAGGATTATTTCGCTTTGGCGGCCGAAGCGGCGGTCGGCAGAATCGCGGCCAGTTCCTCGTGCGGACGGGGGATGACCTGCACGCTGACGACTTCGCCGATTCGCGAAGCGGCGCTGGCACCGGCATCGATGGCGGCCTTCACCGCAGCCACATCGCCCACGACGAAAGCCGTGACCATGCCGCTGCCGACCTTCTCCCAGCCGACCATCTGCACGTTGGCCGCCTTGAGCATGGCATCAGCCGCCTCGATCAGGCAGACCAGGCCCTTGGTTTCAATCATTCCCAGAGCTTCCATCATCTTCGCCATGACTTCCCTCGCTGAGCTTGCAGAGTTACCGCGTTAACGCTGAAACAGAATCTTCAGAACGTGTATGCATTCGTGCTGCCGGAATGTCTCAGGAGTTCAAGGCATTCCGGCGGTGGCCGGTTTCCGCCACGGGAAACAGACCGCTTCCTGTTGAATCAATGGCTGCAGCTGCAGCTGGCCGGTTTGATCAGTTCCACCGAAGTGGCTGCTTCCAGGCCGATGGCATTGCCTTCGTCGGTATCGATGTGAACTTCCAGCCGGACCTCGTCGGCACCGCGAACCACGACATCCTCCAGCACGGTGGTGCAGCCGGGAGATTCCACCCGCAGGTGCATCGCATCACCATTGGAGACGCCATACCAGGCCATATCGGCCGGGCTCATGTGGACGTGCCGCATGGCCCGGATGACGCCCTGCTCAAGTTCGACGACGCCCTTCGGCCCCACCAGCACGCAGCCGGGAGTACCGGCGATATCGCCGCTGATGCGAACCGGCAGATCGAGACCGAGAGAAATCGCATCGGTGAAGGCCAGCTCCACCTGAGAATCGGGACGGCAGGGCCCAAGCACGCGGACGGAGGGCAGCATTCTCTTCCGCGGGCCGACGATCATGACCGTCTCTTTCGCGGCGTAGAATCCCTGCTGATACAGGTCGCGTTCCGGCTCAAGGTCGTCCTTGCCGAACAGAATGCGGACGTGCTCATGCGTCAGATGCACGTGCCGCGCGGAGATATTCACCAGCAGCGGGTTGGGCTTCTCCGGGGCAGTTCCACCGGAAGCGTTTCCGTTCAGCCTGTTCCGCAGTGCCTCCCGGACAATCCGTTCGACATCGTTGCGGGAGATCTGCGAGCTGAGCTGACTCATGCTGTCTGTCCGCCTGCTTCTGTATTCCTGACTCTGACCATTCGGGCCGGACAAATGCCGGCAGGCCGGTCAGACATCGACAATGGTGAGTTCCACACCGGCTTCGCGAACCACATCCTGCCAGGCCGGGCTGATTCCGGAATCGGTCACCAGACGATCGACCGCTCCCAGTTCGCACAGGTGGGCCAGAGCCGAATGCCCGAATTTGCTGCTGTCCGAAACGACAATCACTTCCTCAGCCGCATCAAACATCCGTCGTTCTGTTTCCACCAGCAGGGCGTTGCTGTTGAACAGGCCCTTCGCGGTGATGCCTCCCACGCTGACAATCATTTTCCGCACATGCACTGTCTCAAGTGAGGCTGCCGCCATGGGCCCCAGTGCCACCCCGGTGCGGGGATACACATAACCACCAATCAGCAGCAGCTCGATCTGCGACTGAACCGCCAGCAGCGAAGCAATCGGCAGAGAGTTGGTGACCACCTGCAGCGGACGGGCACTCAGCTGACGGGCGACCTCCAGAGTGGTTGTTCCGCCATCCAGCAGGACGGTGTCGCCCGCTTCCAGAAATTCCGCCGCCGCCCGGCCAATGGCCTGCTTTTCCCGCAACGCGTGTCCACTTCGGTCATCAAATGTGGTGAGCGATTCGCCCACATAGGCCGCGCCGCCGCGAGTGCGACGAATCTGTCCCTGGCCGTCAAGAAATTCCAGATCACGCCGGACAGTCGACTCACTGGCTTCCACCAGCTCCGCGAGATCCTGCATCGACACAAACCCATTGTGTTCAATGACCTGGAGAATTCTTTCCCGTCTTTGATCAACCAGCATTGGCCGAGTATCCTTCTCGTAACCCGTCATACCCCCCAGTATTACACGCCACCGATGAATATCAATCACCATGTGGCGGATTCTGGAAGATTCTGAAAGTTCCTTCTGTATTGTGA
>JAGQPV010000630.1 GCA_020426545.1 Planctomycetaceae bacterium | reverse complement strand
CGGCACGGTCGCTGCGTTGCTGGTTGTTTCGGGACGGGCGTCGCACCGGGCGATTCCGGGCCGGGACGCCGAACGTTGCTCTCTGGGACAGGCTGCGCCAGTCCGAACGGGGAGGCGGTCCCCGCACGGACGGCAGACCGGTGCCGGTTCTCCGTCAGAATACGAACACCCGCCACGAAGAGAAAGCCAGCCACCATCCGCCCCCGTTCCCGCCCTGCCGCCGCCGCACGATCTGGTTCAGGATCTGCCGTCCGGTGAAAACAGCTGAGGGCAGCACAATGCGGTTCCTCGACAGCCCTGAGCGGGAAATCCCCCACGCCGCACAATCCGTACAGGCCGGCCTGATAGAAACACTGATGCAGCCGGAGCGTTTATGTCGCACCACCAGCGGCTCAGAGCCGGAGCGATTCCCGCCGTAACCTAGACTTCCTCCGAGAGTCCCGCCGCGGAGTTCGGTTTGACCGATCCCTCTGTGCCGGGCAGAGCAGGGGGAAGGCAGAGTGTCCGAGAAAGTGCGCAGCCAGACTGGCCCGCTGTCAGCCCTGAAGGTGAGGGGGACCTCCGCCCTGTCTGATGAAATGACCCGGAGATGGTTTCCGCAGGAGTTTGAGGTCGTGCGCTCTCACAGCAGCCGGCCGGCAGCCACGGAGCGAACCTCTGCTGGCATACTGGCAGGTCCGGATCAGAGCAGCTCTCACGAAATCAACAGCGAACGGCCGATTTCGGCAGGAGATGAACGATGACTGTCGTGTTCGGCGGCACGCCACAGACAGATGCCGGTTCAGAGGCGACCCGGAGCTGGTACCTGGAAGGGTGCGCGCGGCCGGCATCGCTGGTTGACCGGTTCCCCGTCAGCGGCGAGAAGTTCACAGTCGGCCGGGATAAATCCTGCAGCCTCACACTCGATTCGCAGAACGTCTCCCGGTGCCATGCGGAGATCCGCATGGTCGACGACATGCCGATGCTGTTTGACCTGTGCAGCACCAATGGCACGTTTGTGAACGGTGCCCGCATCGCGACCTCCACCCGGCTCGACCCGGGCGACAAAGTCCAGTTTGCCGACATGGAATTCCAGCTGGGGGAGGAGCAGAGCCAGGGAATCATGAACACGATGGTGGCCAGCAGTCTGGAACAGGGCTGGCTGATTTCCCGTCTGCACGAGGTCATCGACGGCCGCCGGTTTGAGATGCATTATCAGCCGATTCTGACAACCGACGGGCTGCGGACCGTGGGCCTGGAATCGCTGGTGCGCTGTCAGCTGCCGGGGTTCGAATCGCCATACAAGCTGTTTTCCGCCGCATCGCAGCTGCACCTGGAATCCCGGTTGAGCCAGGAATGCCGCCTGAAAGCAGTGGAAACCCTCGGCGACTGTCAGCCGGACCTGATACTGTTCCTGAATACTCACCCGACGGAACAGCTGGGGCAGGAACTGATTCAATCCCTCGGAAAGTTGCGGGACACGGCCGGGCATCGCCGGATTGTGATTGAACTGCACGAATCGGTCGCCTCGAATCTCAAAGTGATCCGCAGCTTCCGCGATGCACTGATTGATCTGGATATGCGTCTGGCCTACGACGACTTCGGCGCCGGACAATCCCGCCTGCTGGAACTGATCGAGGTTCCTCCGGACTATCTCAAGTTCGATCGCTCGCTGGTCAACCGGATTGCCGATGCCAGTCCACAGCACCGCAGCATGGTCAGCTCGCTGGTTCAGGTGGCGCAGGCCAGCGGGATTATCGCGCTGGCGGAAGGCATCGATAACCAGGCTGATGCCGAAGTCTGCTGTGATCTGGGCTTCCACATGTTCCAGGGATATTACTTCGGTCGGCCGGCCCCGTACCAGGATCCGGAGACACTGAACGGCCCCGTCCCGGGCTGAGGGGAAGCCGTTTCCTCTGCCGGCGTGTTATCATGCTCCCGCAGCCGGACTGGTGAGATCGTCCCGCCAGTGCCTGGCCCTGTACAGTGCCCTTCCGGGTACGGGGAGATCTCATGCCGAACCGAACTGCCTCGCTGTCTGCTGCCGCTGCTGTCCTCCTGCTGACATGGGCCGGAGGCATGGTGCATGCCGATACGGACCTGCCGCACTATACGGCTCACCGCGCGGGTTCTCCCATCGTCATCGATGGCCGACTCGACGAGAAAGCCTGGCAGAACGCGGCCACCTTTGGTGACTTTCATTTCCCCTGGTGGAAAGAGGGAAAGAAAGAGCAGACCGTGGCCCGCATGCTGTGGGACGATAAGCATCTGTATGTGGCCTACGACTGCCGCGACGCGCATGTGTCCGCCGTTCATACCGAGCACGACAGCAAGGTGTATCTGGACGACTGTGTCGAACTCTTCACCGCACCCAACCCCGAGCGACCGCTGGAATACTTCAACATCGAGATGAATGTGAACCGGGCCGTGCTGGACCGGCATCACCCCGACGGGCCGGGAAAGCCGCAGACGCCAAACTGGACAGCTGAAGGAATTCAGATTGCCACCCGGGTCGACGGGACGCTGAACGATGACAGCGATACTGACCGGGGCTGGGTGCTGGAGGTGGCCATTCCCTTTGCCTGTTTCGAGCCGGCGACCGGTCGAGCCCATCCGCGGGATGGCGACGTGTGGCACCTCAATCTGAACCGGCTGGGTGGCAAAACCAATCCGCAGCACAGTCAGTGGTCGCCCGGAAAGACTGAACAGCCGGCCTTCCACACCCCCGAGACCTTTGGCCGCGTGACCTTCTCCGCGAAGACACCAGCCGAGCAGGCCCTCGCCGAACTGGCCCGCGCGGGTTACGTGCCGGTGGCCGATTTTCCGCAGATGCCGGCAGACTTTGCACCGGGTCAGTGCTCGGCCGTGGTGATCAACAGCCGGGAGGAAGTTTACCTGCTGCACCGGGGCAAGACCCGGCCGATCATGTGCTTCGACCGCTCCGGAAAGTTTCTCCACTCCTGGGGAGACGAGCTGATCAGCGGGGCGCACGGCATGCGGCTGGATGCCGAAGAAAACGTGTGGGTGACGGACATTGTGCATCACCTGGTTTACAAGTTCAGCCCCGCCGGCAAGCTGCTGCTGGCCCTGGGAACTGCCGACCGCCCCGGAACCGCCACCAGCCAGTTCGACCGGCCGGCCGATGTGGCCTTTGCCCCCAATGGCGATATTTTCGTGGCCGATGGTTACGGGAACAGCCGGGTGATGCGGTTCGACAAAAACGGGAAATTCCTCACCGCATGGGGCACGCCCGGCAAGGGGCCCGGCGAATTCGACGTGCCGCACTGCGTTCTGCTGGATGCCGACCAGCGGGTGATTGTGGGAGACCGCGAGAACGATCGCATCCAGGTGTTTGACATGGACGGGAAGCGGCTGGCCATCTGGGAAGGTTTTGCCCCGTATGGCATCGCGCTGGATGCCAGGCAGCGGCTGTTCGTGGCCGATGCGCGGGCCAGCCAGATTCTGCGAGTGAACCTCTCCGGTGAAGTGGAGCAGCGGTTCGGCAGCTTCGGCCAGGCCCCGGGCCAGTTCAACCTGCCGCACATGCTGGCCATCGATCAGGAAGGCAGCCTGTACGTGGCCGAAGTGGGCGGCAAGCGACTGCAGAAGTTCCGGTTGATTCAGCCGGTGCCGAA
>JAGQPV010000629.1 GCA_020426545.1 Planctomycetaceae bacterium | reverse complement strand
CCGCGGGACCGCCCCGGCCCCTGCTGCTCCACCTGCCTGCTGCCGCTCTTCATCATCACCCGTCACCGTAGCATCGTCATCGAGCCGGCGGCAGTTCAGGCCAGTTGAGGGCCGGATGCTGCGGTCATTCGCGAGTCGGTTGCCCGATGATATCGCGACAGTTCGTCAAATGCAATTACTATGCAAAAGGGCTGGTCGGCCGGCAGTCCGGTTGGGGAGCATGTCAGGCTGCCGGAAGGCGCCCGCCACAGTGTACGCTTTCGGGCGGGCAAATGTGGGATACCGGGGCAGGAGCGGCTTTCGCAAGTGGCCGAGAAGGGGCTGGGAAGCCGGCCCGCTGGAAGCGGCTCCACGGACAGGCCGCAGAGAACCGGCCCTCGCTCTGGCGGGAAAGAAAATTCTGGCGGGAAAGAAGCGAAAACGTCAGAGGTCAGCGGTCGGACTGGTCGCCGCCCGTCAGGGGTACAAACCGGCACTGGCAGAGGATCCGGGTGATCAGTTCCTCGTCACGGCGGGTGCAGGCCAGCAGTTCCTGCACTGCTTCCCCGCCGGTGGGGCCGACGGGCAGGACCAGCCGGCCTCCCGGTTTGAGCTGGGCGGGCAGGGCCGGGGGGATTTCGGGGGCGGCCGCTGTCACGATGATGGCGTCATACAGTGCCTCCTCGGGCCAGCCCTGCCACCCGTCACCCTGAACGCAGCGGACATTGCGTATTCCGAGGTCCGCCAGCACCTGCTGTGCCCGGCGATGCAGTTCGGGCAGGCATTCCACCGAGACAACCGAATGGCACAGCCGGGACAGCACGGCGGCCTGGTAGCCACTGCCCGTGCCGATTTCCAGGACGTGGCTTTCCGGTGTCAGCTGCAGGGCACTCGTCATGACAGCCACGATATACGGCTGGCTGATCGTCTGCCCGCAGCCGATCGCGTGGGCCTCGTTGTCCCACGCGGCGGCCTCCTGTCCCTCCGGCAGGAACCGGTGCCGGGGTGTGTTCTCGATCGCATCGAGCACCCGGGAATCGCGAATGCCTTCGGATTCCAGCACATTCCGCAGAGCCCGGGCAGATTGCCGCAGCTGTTGCGGGTCGGGCAGGTCTGGCTGGCTCATGACGGTCCCCCCGTCCGGGCTGGTTGTGTGATGCGACTGCTGTGGACTGCGTTCCGGAAGCCCCGTGCCGGCCAGTACTTTACTGCCGGGGGCTTAACCGAAAACCTGCTCCACAATGGCTCCCTCGTTGACGGTCGGTCGTTCGGGCCGGCCCTGGTGCTCGAAGATCAGCCGGACATGATCCATGCCGAGGGCCGCCAGAATCGTGGCATGCAGGTCATGCACATGGGCCTGTCCGTCGATGGCATGCATGCCGAAATCGTCCGTCGCTCCAATCACCTGTCCGCCTTTCACTCCACCGCCGGCCAGCCACATGCTGAAGCCGTACGGGTTATGATCGCGGCCATTGCCTTTCTCAGACATGGGGGTCCGCCCGAATTCGCCACCCCAGATGACCAGGGTTTCGTCGAGCAGCCCCCGCTGTTTGAGGTCGGTCAGCAGGCCGGCAATGGGCAGGTCGGTCTCGCGGCAGTATTTCGAATGATTCCCCTCGATGTTGCTGTGCGCGTCCCACCGGCTGCCGGAACCGGAATACAGCTGGATGAACCGCACACCCCGCTCGACCAGCCGCCGGGCCAGCAGGCAGTTTCTGCCAAAGGACGCGGTTTCCTTCTGGTCGAGGCCGTACATTTCCCGAGTGGTTTCTGTTTCCTGCGACAGATCGACCGCTTCGGGAGCATGGGCCTGCATCCGCCAGGCCAGTTCGTAGGAGGCGATCCGGGCTTCGAGTTCGGTATCGCCCGGACGGCTGGCCAGGTGCCTGCGGTTGAGCTCGTTGATCAGCGAGAGCTTGCCTTCCTGCCGTGCCTGGCTGATGGATTCCGGCGATTTCAAATGCAGAATCGGCTCGCTGCCCGTCCGGAAGCGGGTACCCTGCCACGTGGCCGGCATGAACCCCGTACCCCACACGCGGGCACCGCCCGGCGGTTCCTTCGGGTTGTCCAGCAGCACCACAAACCCGGGCAGGTTCTGGTTTTCCGAACCCAGGCCGTATGTCACCCACGCCCCCAGACTGGGCCGCCCCGCCAGAATGCTGCCGGTGTTCATCTGGCAGACACTGCCCACATGGTTCAGGCCATCCGCCCGGCAGGCCCGCAGCACGCACAGGTCGTCGGCATGCTGGCCCACATGCGGGTACCAGTCCGAAACGGGCAGGCCGCTTTCCCCGTACTGTCGCCACTTCCGGGGACTGGCCAGCACGGGGTTCTCGGTCACACCCATCGGGGTAATTACCCGTTCGATGGAATCCGGCAGGGGCTTGCCGGCATGAATGTTAACCATCGGCTTGGGATCGAAGGTGTCCAGGTGGCTCGGTCCGCCATCCATGAACAGAAAGATCACGCTTTTTGCCCGGCCCGGTCGATGCGACGGCAACGGAGCCAGCGGATTGACGGATTCGGTCGCAGCCTGCAGTCCGTCGCCGGCCAGCAGGGCCGACAGGGCCACGCCCCCGAAGCCGACTCCCGCACCCGCCAGAAACTCCCGGCGGGAAGAGGCCGCCTGATAGTGGGGCAGCCCGGCGGCGATGTTTCCCCTGCTGTCTGACAGTCGGTCATTGCCGCTCATGCCGCACCTCGCTCTGCTGACGTAAGACTCAGGCTGATCGTTGATTCTGCTGCGGTTGCCGGCCATCTGCGTCGGGTGGCACTGGTGGCTTGCCCACCAGGGTGTTCAACTTTCCTGACGACGGAATCCTCGCCCCTGCTCCAGGGTGGCACGCCCCTGACCGCAGGGAAGGGCGTGGACTGCGATCAACCATAGATCAAAACCGGGTGCCACGGGTGGCTGGTCCACCCGTGTGTTCGGACACAGCAGGAAATCAGCCACAAGGGCCAGCCAGTTTACACCCGCTGCCGGCGAAACTGAAACGGAACGCCCCACTCGGCCAGTTCCCGGCCGATGCGATCAAACCCCGGAAACCGCCCCACCGCATGCAGCAGCGGGACGGACTGCTCCCCGCCGGCCAACTCCCGCACGAAATTCAGCTCCGACACGGCAAACTCGCAGCCATCGGTGAAGAAATCGTGGGCCACAAAGTAGCCCTCACCGCCCAGGGGCAGCTCCACATTTGCCCGCGGAAACCGCACCATCCGCCGGCTGCGGCTGACTTCGACAAACGGCCGGCTGTCGGCCCGGGCCCGCGACCTGGCTCGCCAGCACAGCACGAACAGCAGCCCCTGCGTCCCCACGATGATGGCATCGGCCAGCAGCAGTCCCGCACGGCTGGCGATCTCCAGCTGGAGATGCAGAAACCACAGAGCCACCGCAAAGAACGGCACACAGACCACCGCATTCCACCAAGCGGAACCGGGAGCCGGCACCACCGCCAGCGAATCGGCCGTCCGCACGGTCTTCCACGTGACGATGTTGTCGTAACCGCTGTGATGACGCTGCACGGAACTGCTCCTGTTTCGGACCTGTTTCCAGCATACCGGAACAATGGGAACGGGTACAGCAGAAGTTCACAGGTGGAAGAATGGACGGCACGTCCGGCCACGGGTATACTTGGCCGAACAGG
>JAGQPV010000062.1 GCA_020426545.1 Planctomycetaceae bacterium | reverse complement strand
TGTGACGTTGAAGATCGATCCCAGCGATTCCGCGCTTGCGAGCGCCGAAACGGTCGAGGCCCCCTCGTTGGCGGCTCTGCGCCGTGCCGCAGTCGCTGGGGCGGGGGCTGCGCCGGTCGTCGGGCAAGCTCCGCCGGCCGCCGAGGAGAGCCGATCGCGGACCGGAAACGTTCGCCACGTGGTGTTGGTCGAAGGCAGCGCTCCGCACCTGAGCGTGGAAACGCGCAACCTCCTCCGGCGTCGGCTCCGGTTGTTTGCGTTGGTGATGGGCGCGGGCTTTCTGGCGTTTCTGGCGTGGTCGGCGTTCCGAGCGCCGCAGCTGGAAATGCCGCTGATGCGCGTCGCCCACATCGGCGTTACCGCGTTGTTGGCCGGCATCGGCTGGCGACTCTGCGACAAGTGCACGTTCACTTTGACGCAACTGCGCGTCGCCGAGGCCCTGGTCGTGGGGGCGCCGGCGCTGTTCTTCCTGCTGGTCAACTACGAGAAGTTACTGTACTGCGCGGAGGTGGCCGACGGCACGGCGCATATCCCCAATACGGTGGGGGCGTGGATCGTCTTGATTTTTTGTTATGCGTTGTTCGTCCCCAACACGTGGCGGCGCGCCGTCATCGTGTTCGCGGTGTTGGGGCTGGACTCTCTGGCGGTGGCGGGAGCGGCGTATTTCCAATTGCCCGCGTTCGCGCAACTCTGCCGGCGCCAGGCGTTCAGTGCGGTGGTGAGCGAAGAGGCGTTGATGATGGCGCTCACGGTGCTCGCCGCCACAGTGGGCGTGCATTCGATCAATGCCTTGCGGAAAGAAGCGTTCGTCGCCAGGCAGCTCGGCCAATACCGTCTTAAGCGGACCCTGGGCAGCGGGGGAATGGGCGAAGTGTATCTGGCCGAACACCAGATGATGAAACGGCCCTGCGCAATCAAGGTGATTCGCCCGGAGAAAGCCGGCGATCCGCAGGTGCTCGCGCGATTCGAACGCGAAGTGCGTGCGACTGCGAAGCTCTCGCACTGGAATTCGATCGACGTGTTCGACTACGGGCGCACCGACGACGGCACCTTCTACTACGTGATGGAATACCTGCCCGGTCTCAGCCTGCGGCACATCGTCGATCGCTTCGGACCACTGTCGCCCGGCCGAACCGTCTATCTGCTGCGGCAGGTCTGCCGGGCTCTGTCGGAAGCGCACGCAACCGGGCTGATTCACCGCGATGTCAAACCGGGGAACATCTTCGCCGCGGAACGCGGTGGCATGTTCGATGTCGCCAAACTGCTCGACTTCGGACTGGTCAAATCGCTGCATCCCGAAGACGACTCACTGCAGCTGACGGTCGATGGAACCATCGTCGGTTCTCCGCTGTATGCCGCTCCGGAATCTACTCTGGATGAGAAGCCCGACCCGCGGAGCGATCTGTATTCTCTGGGAGCCACTGCCTACTGGCTGCTCACCCGCAAGCCGGTATTCGACTACCGCAAACCACTGAAGGTGCTGTTCGCCCATGCGAACGAGCAGCCGCAGCCCCCCTCGATCCATAACCCCGACATCCCCGCCGATCTGGAGGCGGTCATCATGCGGTGTCTGGAGAAGAAACGCAGCGACCGCTACGCCTCCGCCGCGGAACTTGAGATCGCCCTGGGCAAATGCCAGTGTGCGGCCGACTGGGATGAACCAGCAGCACGGAACTGGTGGCGGGAGCGGGTCGCCGCGCACAAGGCCCCGCAGGAAGCCGCAGCCGGTTCCGCCTCGCTCTCGACCAGAGACGGCAACCAGACGGCAACACTCGCCCGCACCATCGACCACCAGGAAACGACGCATCACGGGGACTGAACCCTGGTGTTTTCACCTACTCCGCATCCCCGGCAGTAGACCTTGACAGGTCCGCGAAGGATTTTCCTGATTCTTCCCTCAGGAACGTCTGGAAGATATTTGACGATCGATCTGGTCACCGGTAGAGTGGACTTAACAAATCGGCCTGCGGTTCTGCCTGCCCCTGAAGAAGAGGCCGGCAACCACAGAACCGGTCTGTTCGAGTTTTCTGCTGAGGGATTTTCTGTCTCATTCCTTAACAGCCTGCAAATTTTTGTGCGGCTGTTTCCAGGTGAGCAGAGCTTCTATCAGCACAGACTCTGAGGCATTCCAATCTGACACACCTTGCTGCACACCCGCCTGAACTGAGGGGATGCCACTCTTCTGTTGATGAGTTGGCACGGTTGTGAATGGACTGCGAACGGCGCAACATCCGTTGCGAATTCGTAAAAAACGGGAGGCCCGGGAGGGGCCGCCGGATCCTGCAATCTGACAGGGAGGTCAGCCGCTTTCACTCCCCGATTCGACATCCCCCTGCTGCAGCTGCTGTCCGTCCGCGGACACCAGACCAACGCAGCGTTTCTGCACAGGTTCCACGCCACGCAGATTCGGTCAGGATTGTTCTGTTCGTCGGGAACCGGTGAAAGCAGGCAGCGAAGCGGACTGTTCGGTAGCCCGGGCAGCAGGCATCACCCCCTTCTTCAGGGTGAATTCTCCTGCCATGGTTCTGGAATCAATGGATTCCGAACGACTCGCTGAAGGCCGGTGTCTGCAAAACAGATGGCTTTGATGACTGATCCTGCCGCCACGGCGGCGCTAACGCGGAATTTCGCCAGGGACACCAGACGACAGACAGATGTCGCTGGATACCTGGCAGGCGCTCACGGAGGAAATCTGATGAATCTGCAGGTCTGTTCGGCACCCACTTCCTCGGTCGAAATCTCGCTTCAGGTGGAGCGACTCGTTCAGGAACGGACCAATGGCCAGATCCGGAATCTGCGGGTTGACGTGGCCGACAGCTACATCGTGCTGACCGGTCGCGCGACAACCTATTATGCCAAGCAGATGGCAACCCATGCAGCCTTTGAAATGCTGATGGAAGACTTCTCGCTGCGGAATGAAATCGACGTCTGCTGACTGTCGATTCAGCAGACAGAACCAGGGCAGCGCCACAACTCAACTGTGGCGTTGCCGGTTTGAGCGGAGTGCGGGTTCCACGGGATCTCGCCCCGCCCCACTGCGAATGCAGGCTCCGTCACAGGCACGGAGCCTTCGCAGTTTCTCTGCTGGTGCATGCCTGACCCACGGGCATTCCCGCAACGTCTTATCGCGGGCTGCACCGGTACATCTCCAGCCCCCTGCAGGCACCCGCCGCTGGCTGTGTTGCTTCTCTGCGCCCTCATGGTTTGAGGCAGCGTCTTTCTGATTCCGCCGTCATCTGGCCACCGGTTCAGACTCCCGACTGTGGCGCTTCCGGGTCAGACTTCGGTTCCGCGGAATCCGCTCCCGGTTCTGCTGCCCCCGTTCCCGGCTTCGCAGGGCCCTCGGACGGCCTCTGCCCGCTGCGATAACTCTGCTCCTCACCCTTCATCAGCCGGGTGATGTTCTCCCGGTGCCGCAGCACAATCAGCACCGGTGCCGCCAGGCTGAACAATGCCAGGCTCCAGGTCGGCCCGCTGAACGGGTCTGGACGCAGCATCCACAGTTCCACGGCAGCAAACGCGACCGAAGCCACCAGCGAGCTGAGCGAAACGATTCGCGAAATCGCAAAGACGACCGCGAATGCGAGGAAGGCACATCCGCCCGCGCCGGGGGCCAGCATCAGCGCGGTCCCCAGGCCCGTTGCCACGCCCTTGCCACCCCGGAAGCCCAGCCAGCAGGGATACATGTGCCCGAAGATGGCCGCCAGACCACACAGCACCGCCAGATGGGTGCCGGATTCCGCCGCATTCCAGCCGGCATCCCACAGCCGGGGCAGATGAGGGAACAGCCACACCGGCAGAGCGCCTTTGCAGGCATCCAGCAGCAGAACTAGAATTCCCCACCGGCTGCCGCACGTCCGGCCGACATTCGTCGCCCCGATATTGCCACTGCCCGCCTGCCGGATGTCGATCCCGTGAAACACCCGCGCCACCAGCAGACCAAATGGGATCGATCCGACGAAATACGCGGCGATTACAGCCGGGGCAGCAGTCAGCAGCGAGGACATGGTGAAAATCGGTTCCGACAGTCAGGGAAAAAACACAATCGCTGCAGCGGGCAGGCTGCGGGTCGGGCAGCGCGGAACGGCCCCGGCGTCAGTTCGCCATTCTGACTCGTTCGCCTGAAACCCCGCAGAACACCGTTAGAGCTGGTGGCGGCGGGAATGTCGAGCGATTGCAGCCGTTTTCCGTTCAATCTTTCGCATCATCCGCTGGTCACCCGGGCCAATTTCGCGGCCGAGGTACTGTTCCAGAAAGCGGCGACGATCGGCGGGAGAGAAGCGACTGGCCGAATAATTCAGCTGCGCCAGATCCTTCACCACCCATCTTGCGGAAAGCGGCCGGCACTGGCGGGCACGTCCCAGGTCAATCACGTGGACCTTCTGCGGAGCATCGACCTGTTCCGCCGGCAGCAGGAAGTGGGTGAGATAGAAGTCCTGGTGATGCAGGCCGCTGGAATGCATCTGGCGCGCAATCGCCGCCAGACGATCGACGACCGCATTCACCGGAGCAGCAGCCTCCGAATCCCGGCTGTCGGCACGTGGCGAACTGCTGGCGTTCTCTCCCTGGCCGAGGTAACGCTCCATCCAGTCCGACAGTTTGATGCATCCTTCGAGGCCTTCCGTCACGAGGAATGACTCCCCGTTCCGTCGGCCCAGTGCCACGGGGCGCATGGTGGGAATTCCGCATTCGTGGAACGCGAGAATCGCCCGCCATTCGTTTTCCGCCCCCAGAATCGGCCGCGTCAGCCGCAGCCAGGGTTTGACGTATTCCTTCCACGGCGGACGGCGGTGCCGTTTGATGTAAAACACCCGGGCCGTTCCCGTGTCGTCCGTCAGCTCAAAGCGGGTGGTGGTGCGTTCGGCCAGCAGGTTCTTGGCGACCGTCCCGTCAGAACTGTTCATCAGCGCGTGGAAGCTGTCGAGCCCGCTGCTTTGCAGCAGGGGCACGAATTCGGCACTGACAGTCAGCGCTCCGCCATCAAGCTGCTCGAACTGAAAGCTTTTCACGCCGCACCTCTTCCAGAATCTTCACCGTCTGTTCCACATTCTTCTCGATGGTCATACTGCAGGCGATCTCCCGGCAGCGGGCCGCCATGGCAGCCCGTTCCGCGGTCGAGAGATTCAGGCAGGTTTCGATCGCCGTGCCGATTTCCTCCACGGCATCGACCGCCGAAACCAGATAGCCACTCCGCTGATGCTCGACCATATCGGCCGCGCCACTGGTGGATGTGGTGACCACCGGAGTTCCGCAGGCCATCGCTTCCAGGTTCACATTGGGGAAAGGCTCGTAGGCTGTCGGCAGCACGCACAGGTCGGCCGCGGCATAGTACCGCTCGATGTCGTTCCGCCGCCCGGCGAACAGAATGCGGTTTTCAATTCCCAGCCGCGCCGCAATGCGGCGGAATTTCGCCTCCGGGCCCTTGCCCAGCACCGCCAGCGTGGCATCCTGCTGCCTGAGTCCGGCCAGTGCCCGCAGAATGTACCGCAGGCCTTTTCCCTCAAAATCCATCGAAGCAAACACCAGCAGCGGAACATCGCTGGCGATGCCCAGCTCCCGCCGCACCGTTCCGGCATGCTCCCTCAGTCCGGGGTGGAACAGTCGGGCATCCACTCCGTTGTAGACCGTATGAATCTTCCCGGCGGGAACTCCGTAGTACTCCTGCACCAGCAGCCGGTCGAGCTGCGACTGCGTGATGATCCGCCGGGTACTGGCAGCGCAGTAGATGTCCCGCTCCAGGCCGATCAGCGTCCGGTGCCGGGGGTTGTTCCGCTGCACGAACCGACTGATCCCACTGCGGTAATACACGTTCAGCCAGTGCGACTGCAGTCGCTCGGTGACCCGCACGGCATCCAGCCCGTAACTGCGGCCGAGGCCATAGGCCACGTCGTACCCGCCCGCGCGGGCTGCTGCCCCCGCATTTTCGGCGAACGTCCGATTCCGTGTCGAAGAGGACAGCCGCAGGACCCGCACGGGAATGAACCGCACTTCGCCCACCAGGTCCGCGTCGATCGACTCACCGATCACCGTCACCTCGTGCCCCATCCGCGTGAGCGTGCGGGACAGATTGACGCAGTACCGTTCCGACCCGCCATGCCGCAGCGAGTATCGCCGCTTGACCAGCGCGATTTTCATCAGCAGGCTTTCCGCAGGAACCGATCGAACATCTGACTCTTCCGCATCGTGCCGGCGCAGTTGTTTCTGCACGGGCTGTTCCACAGCCAGCCGGCACGGGCGCGGGCAGCTCTCAGGCTGCGCTCTGCTGTTTTCTCCGCAGCCACGGCAGCGCGGCCGCATAGACCTGTCTGGCCGAAAGATCCCGCATGCACTGGTGATGCCCCAGCGGGCAGACCCGCTGCTGACAGGGACCACAGTCCACTTTCAGCTGCACATGGGTGGCCGCTTCGTAATCTGTCTCGCTCCACGCAATGTGCGTCGGTCCGAAGATCGTCACCACCGGCACACCGAACGGAGCGGCAAAATGCCGTGGACCGGAATCGGTCGTCACCAGCAGTTCGCTCTGCCTGACCGCAGCTTTCGTCAGCCCGATGCTCGGAGGCATGTCGGCCAGGCTCAGCACATGGGGATGAGCGGCCAGCCGCACGATCTCGCGGGCCATGTTTCGTTCAGCCGGACCGCACAGCACCAGCACGGTTCTGCCATCACTGGTGGCCACCTGCCGGGCCAGCTCCGCAAACGAGGCCGCCGGCCAGTGCTTGGCGGCACCGAAGGCGCCTCCCGGGTTGAATGTGACCACGCCCCGTTCCGGCAGCGACGGATCCTGCTTGCTCCAGAAACGGGCCAGCTGCCATTCATCTTCCTCGGTCGTGGCCAGTTCCATCTGGCGGCTGTCGGCACTGCAGCCCAGCAGTTCCACCAGCCGGAGGTATTCCGTGAGGGCAGGGGTGGGCACGCCTCTGGGTGCCGGAGCCAGCGAATCCGTCAGCAGCCACCGCCGCCCGTCGCGGGCAAAGCCCACCCGCTGTTTTGCTCCAGCGGCGGCAGCCAGCAGTCCCGAGCGAAAAGAATTCGGCAGCAGCACCGCCACATCAAACCGTTCCCGCCGCAGCCGCCGTACCAGCTTCCAGCCAGCCCCTTCCGCATGTTCGGGAGAGTTCGTGCGGAAGATCAGCCGGTCCACCAGATCGAGGCCCGTCAGCACATCGGCCACGTGGGGCTTCGCGCAGGCGACAATTTCCGCATCGGCGAACCGCGTTCGCAGTGCACGTAATGCGGGCGAAGCCATCACGGCATCGCCGATCCAGTTGGGCAGGAACACCAGCAGTTTCATCCGGCTTTCCGTTCCCGGACAGGCTTGTCCGTCTCTTCCGGAAAGGGGATGGCGGCCGGGCCACCCGGTGCCGAAGCCCGCAGACGTTCGACAATCGTGGTGGTGGAAACGCCGGGTGTCACGCCCATCGGTTTCACCTGACCGCCGTAGGACAGCACCACCTCGCGACCAACAATTTCGTCGTCCGAGTAGGTTCCGCCTTTCACCAGCAGATCAGGCTGGACTTCCTCCAGCAGGGCATGCGGCGTGGCTTCATCGAACACGACCACATAATCGACCGATTCCAGGGCCGCCAGCATCTCCGCCCGGTCCTCCTGAGAGAACAGCGGACGATCGGGAGCCTTGTTCAGACCGCGAATGCTGGCATCGCTGTTGATGGCCACCACCAGGCAGTCGCCCTCGGCGGCAGCTTCCTTCAGGTACCGCACATGCCCGGTATGCAGCAGATCGAAACAGCCATTGGTCAGCACAATTCGCTGGCCGGTTCCGCGGCGGGCTTCCACCTGGCGGACCAGCGTCTTCCGGTCGCAGATCTTCTCACCGTTGGAGCGGCCACCACGCAGCAGGTCCGCGGTGATTTCGTCGCGACGAACCGTCACCACGCCCACGTGTTCCACTTCGAGGCCACCAGCCACATTGGCCAGCCGGGCCAGATCGTCCGGAGCGACTCCGGCCGCTGCTCCCAGGCCGATCATGGCCAGCACCATGTCTCCCGCGCCGGTAATGTCGAAGACCTCACGACGACGGGTGGAGAGCAGCTGCGAAGTTCCATCGGCCAGCGTCAGGGCAATCCCGTCGCTGTCGAGTGTCACAAAGGCATAATCCAGGCCGAGAGTCGCACACAGCTGCCGGCCAGCGGCGAAAGCGTCCTCAGCGTTCTCGATGGGCCTTCCGGTGGCACGGTGGGTTTCCAGCCGGTTCGGCGTCACGGCGGTCGCCCCGTGGCAGTGGCTTAACGAACCCGAAGAAGGGGGATCGACAATGACCGGGATGCCGCGGTTCCGGGCTTCGGTAATCAGCTGCCGGGTGACTTCCGGCGTACACACGCCCTTGCCGTAATCGGAAATGAGCACCGCCTGGCAGTCATCCAGCTGCGTCCGCAGGTGAACCAGCAGCTCGGCAGCCACTTCGGCCGACAGCGGAGCACGCGTTTCCCGATCGACCCGCAGCATCTGGTGCGGATAGCGGTACTGGGCCCGCCCCAGAAAACGCTGTTTGACGGTGGTGGGCCGGGAGGAATCGCACAGCAGCGCGCTGCAGTCGACACCGGCATCCACCAGCGACTGGCGGACGACCTCTCCATCGGCATCGGCCCCCACCACACCAGCCATGCAGACGCGGGCTTCCAGGCCCCGCAGCATATTGGCCACGTTGGCGGCGCCGCCCGGGCGGGATTCCACATCCTGCTCGCGGAGAAGAATGACAGGAGCCTCCTGGCTGACCCGTTCGGCATCGCCCCAGATGTAGCGATCCAGAATCAGGTCACCCAGAACCAGTACCCGCGGCTGACCGAGGGACTGCACGACATCAATCAGATGGTAGGACATCTCTGCCGGCAATCCTTTGCACAGAAGAGTTTGTGTGATTTCAGCCTGCCTGTGGCGATGGTGCGGCGGCCTGCTCCAGCCTGTCCCGTCCTGTCGACTGACCCAGCCGGTGGTGAAAGACAGGTGCTCTGCGACGCAGTCCGGAGACAGGATCCCCGTGGCGGGTGCTTCCCCGCGGCAGGTGTTTCTCTGTGGCCACCGTTTCTCGATGCGGCCAGCCACTGCCCGCCCTGCTCAATCTTCTGTTCAGGGAGCAGCGGGGCGGAATCATCCAGATTGCCGGCAATTGCGTCAATCCTGAATCCATCGGACGAGCGATTCGCGATTTCCGAAGCAGATTCCAGGTCGAGTTCCCCCGCTGCGGGAAGACGCCTTCGGTACAGAAATCAGCCATCCTCCCGGCAGCGTTCTCCTGCCGTACAGGGAAAAACCAGTTTCTCCGTTCGCGGGGCCGTCTGCCGCGGGCCGGTTGAGGTATCCGACAGACGCCCGAAAGTTCACCAGAAACACAGCCAGCGGCAGCGGGAATCTGCCAGCTGCTGCTGAACAGATCCTCCGGCAACTGGCTGGAACAGCCGGCCCCGGTTCCATGGGAATTTGAGAAAGAAAAACGGACGTGCTGTATACGCCGCCGGAATTCGGCCCCTATAATATAAAGCAGCCGTGCACTATTCTGGCTGGAGGAGGATTGCACGGTCGTGGCAGGCCGGAATGAGCAGTCATGAAGTTGCTGCCGGAAGCCGCTTTCCGGGTGAATCGTCCCGCGGCAGTTGCCCTGGGCCAACCGCACCCGACCAGGATTAAAGATGGCAGTCGCAGGTCGTGCTGACTGTCGCTGCCCGCCAGCACCACACAGACCCGCCACCAGCACCCGCCCTGTTTCACGCTGCCAGAGCCAGCGGAATCCTGCCTTCGGCTTCACAGTCGTTCATTACCTGCAGGAATCCATTCTGACAGTTGCCCGGTATCGTATCAATCCGTGTCCTTCGCGGTGTGGCTGCCTGGAGGCAGCCCGAAAATTGTTGCACTGAACACGGTTCACCCCCGTGACTCACCCACAACAGTGCACGCAACAGATGAGACACCAGTTTGCCGGAAGGGATACCGGCATCTGTCCGCCCGGCTGCTGCCTGCGGATGACCCTGCCAACTGCAGGACAACGAGAAAAACAGCGGAAAAGAGGGAAAGCCGCCGTGAAGAAATTGCGGTTGTTCGTGCTCGCACCACTGCTCCTGCTCTGCACAATGGCTGGCTTCGGCTGCCAGCAGGAGGAATCGATCTCCCGGTATCGGGTGGCCCGGCTGGAATCCCAGCCCGCAGCTGGTGACATGACACCATCTGCGCCCCAGCGAATGCTGGCTGCGGTCGTTCCCCATGAAGACCGGGCCTGGTTCTTCAAAATTATGGGGCCGGATGAACCCGTCGCCGCGCTGGCAGAACCCTTCGTCGGCTTCCTCAAGACGCTGAAGTTTTCCCCGGCCGATGGAGCCCCCACCTGGCAGCTGCCGGAAGGCTGGTCCCGCAGTGATGCCGAAGACCGATCCGGCATGCGGTTCGCCACGATCCAGGCCGGCTCGCAGGAGCTGACCGTCATTCCCCTGCCGGCGGGTGAAACCCGGGAACAGACTGTCCTGTCGAACATCAACCGCTGGCGAGGGCAGGTGGGGCTCAAACCAGTCACCACCGCGGAACTCAAAGACAGCGGCGCCGTCAGCTTTGAAGTGGATGGCCACGAGGTCACCATGGTCAACCTGTACGGGACCCCCACCGGCGGAATGTCGGGCGCTCCCTTTGCCGGAGGACTGACAGGAACCGGGGGAGCCGCTCCGCCCCGCACCGACAGAACGCCACCCGCCGCCGGCGGCAAACTGAAGTACGAAGTGCCCGCCGGCTGGACCGAACGACCGGCCAGTGGTATGCGGAAGGCCGCCTTCGAAGTGAAGCAGGCCGGCAAGTCGGTCGAAATCACCGTGATTGATCTGGCGGCTGCCGCGGGCGCCCGCCTGCCGAATGTGAATCGCTGGCGGGGACAGATCGGCCTGAAGGCGGTCACTCAGGAAGAACTCGACGCGGCGATCCAGAAAATCGACATGGGCGGCACACCCGGAGACTATGTGGTTCTGGTCGGCCCGGAAGACGCCGACAAGCCGGAAACCATTCTGGGAGTGATTGCCGAGCACGGCGGGAAGTCCTGGTTTGTGAAACTCCACGGAAGTTCCGAGCTGGCGGCGAAAGAGAAGGAACGGTTCGAACAGTTTGCCCGCTCACTGCGATTCTGATGGCAGCTTGAGACAACGACCGGTTTGCGGATAGCTTTTACAGATGGCCGGCGTTGCCGGATCCGGATGGCGTGAATCCACAGTGGCTCCGTCTGGGACAGACGGGCTGCAGCTGCGAGGGAGAGAAGCATGGCCAGCAATACAATCCCGTCTGAAGCTCCCGTCTCTCCGCCGCGCCCTCCGCGTGCCCGGACAGATTCCTCGCGGTCGGCCGGCGATCTGGTCCGCAGGGTCCTCGTGCCGCTGGCCTCGTTGCGGCTGACGGTGGTGCTGTTTTCACTGGCCATCTTCATCGTGCTGGCCGGTACCCTCGCCCAGACCCGGATGGACATCTGGGATGTGGTCAACCAGTACTTCCGCACCGCCTTCGCCTGGATTGATTTCCAGGTCTTCTTCCCGCAGTCGTTCTTCCCGACCATGCAGAACGTGCCCGGCGGCATGTGGTTTCCCGGTGGCTGGCTGATCGGCGCGCTGATGGCCGTTAACCTGCTGGCGGCGCATACCCTTCGCTTCCGTGTGCAGGCCACCGGAACACGGCTGTGGGCCGGAATTGGCGTGCTGGCTGCCGGTTTCTTTGTCACCTGGCTGGTGATTGACAGCGGTTCCAACACCGATGGCGTGCAGGGCGACCCGCTGGTGAGTTATTCCACCATGTGGCGGATGATGATCATGGGCCTGGCCGCCGCCTTCCTGTCCAACATGTACGCTCTGGCCAGGCTGTGGCATCGCCCGAAGATGGAACGAGTGATGCTGGGAATTTTTGCCCTGCTGATCGGCGGCCTGCTGGCCTTCTTTGTCTCGCAGGGATCGGGCAGCCAGCTGAGCGATTCCTCCATGCGGATTCTGTGGCAGCTGACCAAAGGCAGCTTCGCCGGTCTGGTCCTGCTTGTCGGTTGCGCTCTGGTCTTCCGCAAGCGGGCCGGCATCGTGCTGCTGCACGGCGGCGTGGGCCTGATGATGCTCAGCGAACTGCTGGTGGGCACCATGGCGGTGGAAGCCCAGATGACTATGCAGGAAGGCGAAACAGTCAACTACGTGCAGGACATCCGCGCGATGGAACTGGCCGTGGTCGATTCGTCCGATGCTGAAGAAGACGAAGTGGTTGTCGTCCCCTTCAATCTCCTGAAGAAGGACGGTAACGGCACGGTTGTCCGTCACGAATACCTCCCCTTCGACGTGGAACTGGTCCGCTTCTACCAGAACTCAACTCCCCGCCGACTCAAAGACGGAGAGGAATCGCTGGCCACTGCCGGCACCGGCCTCGCCTGGACGGCCGACGAACGCCGGGCCGGCACCGGCACCGATGCCGGCGGAGAAATCGACCTGTCGGCCGCGTGGATTCGCCTGACCGAAACCGAAAGCGGCAAAGACCTCGGCACCCTGCTGGTCAGCCTGTTCCAGTCCACCCAGGACGTTTACGAAAAAGTCACGGTCGACGGAAAATCCTACAATGTGGCGCTGCGGTTCAAGCGAATCTACAAGCCCTACACCATGACGCTGAAAGACGTCCGCAAGGATGACTACGTCGGCACCGATACCCCCAGAAACTATTCTTCCGATGTGGTGATGGTCAGCCCGGAACACGGCATCGACAGCGAATTCCACATCTGGATGAACAACCCGCTCAGGGCTCTGGGCGAGACGTTCTATCAGTCCAATTATTTCCGGGATCCCCGCACCGGAACCGAGAGCACCACGCTGTCGGTCGTGTCCAACACGGGCTGGATGATTCCCTATGTGGCCTGCATGATTGTGGCCGCCGGCATGCTGGCCCAGTTCCTGCTGACGCTGCTGCGATTCGTGAAACGTCAGGCTCCGGTTCCCGCCCTCGCTGGTGCCGGCACCGCAGCCACCATGGTTGTGGAAGAGAAGTCCCGGTCGATGAAAAATGGCTCGGGAAATCACGCCGGGAACGGCGCGGGAAAGAACGGCCATTCCGGTGGCAGTTCCAGAGCGGGTGGCAGGACAGACCCGCAGCCGGAACCCGCCGACACGGGCTCCCCCGTGCTGAAGTGGGCCAGTCTGGCCCTGCCCGTGCTCATGCTGATCGCGTGGGGTGGCTGGCTCGTCGGCAAGATCCGCGTGCCTGAAGCCGCCGTCACCGAGATGAACCTGTACGAATTCGGCCAGCTGCCGGTGGTTTATCAGGGCCGCATCAAACCCATCGACACCCTGGCCCGCAACTCGCTGAAAATCGTTTCCGACCGGCAGACCTTCACCGATGCCAGCGGAAACAAACAGCCGGCTGTCCGCTGGCTGCTCGATCTGCTGGCCGACCCGAAGACGGCTCTGGATCACAAGGTGTTCCGCATCGAGAACCTCGATCTGCTGGACATGCTGGGACTCGAACGGCGGAAAGGCTTCCGTTATTCGTTCGCAGAGTTCGGCGAGAAGATCGACGAGTTGTCCCGACAGGCCGACCTGGCCCGTAAGATCGACAAGGCCGAGTTGAGCGTCCTGCAGAAGAAAACGCTTGAGCTGGAAAGCCAGATCGGGACGATCGACCTGCTGATGCAGGCCTGGTCCCACCCCCGCATCCGTCCGGACCATGTCCGCGAGGACCTGATTCAGACGCTCCGTCGCCAGCAGGCGCTGAAGCAGCGGGGGCCACCGCTGTCCGTGCCTCCGGAATCCGAAGACGGAACCTGGCGGACCTACAGCGAAGCCTGGACCCGTGACCTCGTGCTGCAGGTGGCCGGCCAGCGCCAGCGGGAGGAAGACACGACTGTTTCAGCCATCAACGATGCGCTGGTGGCCTATGCCGACAAGGATGCCGCGAAGTTCAACAAGGCGGTCAAGGAAGCAGAGAAGCTGTATCAGGCCAGTGAAACGGCCGAGATTGACGAAAGCCTGCTGAGCACGGAGGCCTGGTTCAATCACTTTGAACCGTTCTATCATGCCACGGTGCTGTATGTGGTGGCCTTCGTGCTGACCGGACTGGGCTGGATCTGCTGGGCCTTCGGCTGGCAGCGGCCCTTCCTCCGCAGTGCCCTGTGGCTGATTCTGTTCACCTTCGTGGTCCACTCCGCGGCGCTCGGCCTGCGGATGTATATTTCCGGACGTCCCCCGGTGACGAACCTGTATTCCTCCGCTGTGTTCATCGGCTGGGGTGCGGTGGTGCTGGGCATTATTCTGGAGTTCGTGTTCCGCCTCGGCTTCGGCAATGCCATTGCCTCGGTCGCGGGATTCAGCACCCTGCTGATTGCCCATTTCCTGGCGGGCGACGGCGATACCTTCACCGTAATGCAGGCCGTGCTGGATACGCAGTTCTGGCTGGCGACGCACGTGGTGTGTATCACCCTGGGCTATGCCACCACCTTTGTGGCGGGTCTGCTGGGGCTGTGCTATGTGCTGGGCGGCGTGCTGACACCGGCTCTGGCCAGCAGCACGGTCCGCAAGGATCTGTCCCGCATGATTTACGGCATTCTGTGCTTTGCCATCTTCTTCAGCTTTGTGGGCACCGTGCTGGGTGGCCTGTGGGCCGATGATTCCTGGGGCCGGTTCTGGGGCTGGGATCCCAAGGAGAACGGAGCCCTGATCATCGTTCTGTGGAATGCGATCGTGCTGCACGCCCGCTGGGGTGCCATGGTCAAAGACCGGGGCATGGCCGTACTGGCCATTGGCGGCAATATCGTCACCGCCTGGAGCTGGTTCGGTGTGAACGAACTGGGCGTCGGCCTGCATTCCTACGGGTTCACCGAAGGCGTGCTGCTGGCACTGGGACTGTCGGCCCTGGTTCACCTGGTCATTATCGGGATCGGCCTGCTGCCGACCTCGATGTGGTGGAGCCTGCGGCGGCAGCAGGAAAATTCAGCTTCCGCAACGGCAGCTTCCTGAGCCCGACTATTCCCGCCCCGGGACAATGCGAACCGGGGCGGGAGTCATGGTGCCGTTCAGCCTCACGACCACTGACCTTTGCCAGGGCAGCACGTCCGGAGAAACAACGGACGTGCACCGCTCAAAAGCCCCTCTCCCGGCGGGAGAGGGGTTGGGGTGAGGGGTCTTTATGTTTCCGCCTGGAGATCGGAAGACCACAC
>JAGQPV010000628.1 GCA_020426545.1 Planctomycetaceae bacterium | reverse complement strand
CCATCAGATGATGCCGCCCGCACTGGCGGGCTGCTTCGATCACCCACTGCGGCATTTTCGACTGACGGCCTTCTCCCGGAGAAACCACGCCCCGCTCGGTCAGCAGCGGCACCCAGCGACTGACACCCAGCTCCGTCAGTTTCTCCACCATCCACCGCAGCCGTTCACCCTTCGGCGGGGCAACAGCCAGCGTCAGCCCGCTGGCCTCGGGAAGGTGCCGCCGCAGTTCTTCCACCCGCAGTTCCACCTTGCGGCGGCTGGTCGCCACAATCACGGCGTCGGCATCCGTGCCTTTTCCGTCAAACAGCAGAACCCGCTCTCCCGGACGCAGACGCACCACGTGCAGCAGGTGGTGGGCTTCGTTCCCCTCCAGCTCGACTTCCGCCGCAGCTTCCAGCTGCTCCACAAAATACCGGGAAGCCATGTCCTGTCCCTGACTGTTGAACTGACGGGAAAAATCGCGATGAAGAACCGAGGATCGGAGAAATCGTCGAACGGAAAACCGGCTGAAAGACGAAGCCGCCTTTCCCGCCGGGAGGGAGAGATCAGCGGCCGCCGGTTTCCGTCACCGCGGAGGAATCGGTAACTGGAACCGCCAGGGACTGCAGCAGCAGTGCGGCCAGCCGGGTCACCGATGCTTCTTCCCTCCGGCCTCCGTAGCGTACCGCCGCATAACTGTGATACCAGGCCGCCATCTGAGTCAACTGGCCCGCATTCCTGTCGCTCTGACTGGCGGCGGCTTTCAACCGCTGCGAGAACTCGTGCAGCGTCTCTTCGGCACTTCGCTCATAACCGGCCTGGCCCGCGGCACGATCCATCTGGCTCAGTTGCTGATGCAGTTCGCCAATCAGTGGTTCTTCCACCACCACCGAGGAGCGGGCCTGCCGGCGGTTCTGCCACGTCTGCCGACCGGCCAGAATCAATGCCACGACAAACATCGAGCTGGCCACATACTCCCACCAGCCGACGAACAGCATCAGCACAGCTGCCACCGCCCCTTCCTGCTGCACGGCGGCCTGCAGCCGCTGCCACCAGCTCTTCAGCCCCTCGTACAGCGAACGCAGCCAGCCGGACTCCAACTGCCGGGGCTGGCCATCGGCGGGGGTTGCCTCGACGATCATCCAGCCACTCTCCGCGTCCCACGCTTCAGCCCAGGCATGGGCATCGCGGTTCCGGGCAATCCACTCGCCGGTCAGCGGGTTCTTCTCTGCCGCCACGAAGCCCGTCACATACCGCACGGGCACGCCCGCCTGCCGCAGCAGCACCGTGGCCGCTGTCGCGAAGTACTCGCAGTGGGCCGCTTCTCCGTTCATCAGAAACCACAGCAGCGGATCGGCCCCCGCGGGCGGGGCGACACTGTCGCTGTACCGGTGGTTCTGTTGCAGGTAGCGGGTCACAGCAGCCACCTTCTCCGGCACCGTGCCGGCACCGGCGGTAATTCGCCGGACCAGCTCGTTCAGCTGGGGCGACTGGGCGAGGGCAGGGGGCAGCTCTGTCAGACGGTTATGGTCATACTCTGAAAACGCCGTCAGCACGGGCCCGGTCTGTCGGCGAATATCCCATGGAACGCGCGATGGATGCCCGCTGGCGTGAATCACAGCTTCCTGGCTGAACGTCAGCAGGGTGGCCGTCACCTCAACAGAGACGGTATTCAACGGGGTAAACAGAATCTCCGGCGGCACGTCTCCCGGCCAGATCGTCAGCTTCTGAAGATCTCCCGTTCCCGCTTCCCCGGTTTTCAGCAGCACAAACTCGTCTGGTTCCGAATTGCTGCCGGCCTCATCGGCAGCCGCCAGATTCTTCGCTTCCACGATCCGGCGGATCTTTTCGGTATTCTGCCAGGCGAAGCCGTCGAATCGGTCGAACACGGCGCCCCGCAGGTACTCCATATCGGTCGCTGCACTCACCCGCAGCGCCACCGCTTTGGAGTGTTCATTCTGCCGCCGAATCACGGTTCCCAGATCCGAGCGGCCCGAGAAACCCGTGCTGGCGTTATCGTTCTTGTCCATCATCATCAGCCGCCGCACGAACTGCTCGAGATCCCGCTATCGTTCCTGCAGCAGGGCGGATGCCCCCCAGGCCGTGCTTCCGGTTACAGCCAGCAGAATCAGAATTGCCAGCCTCCGCCCCAAAGATGTCCCGCTGTCATTCGGGGCCGGCCGACGGGAAGCGGCAAAGAACAGGCCCGACAGAAACACGAAGCCCACAGCCAGAGCCTGGACTCCAGCCCGCTCCGATGGACGGGCCGTCACATCAAAGGCAAAGACCATCGCCGCGACTCCCATTCCGCAGAACAGGGCCGGCAGTCGATCGGGAGTACGCCGCACAGCCAGCTGCAGAACCTGCAGGGCAATCAGACAGCGGGCACTGGAACAGGCCACGGGCGAAGTGCCCAGAAAATTCCGGTTGTAGCTGAATTCCGGCGGAAGAAAACGGTGCCAGAGATAAATCAGCAGCACCAGCCCGATGCCCAGCCGAATCTGCAGATCGAAACTGACCCGCGGTCTCAAATTCGGCAGCAGCACAGCCGACAGGGTGATCACCGCGGCAATGGCAGAGAACGCCCACAGCTGAGACTGCCAGCCCAGAGCCACCAGCTCCAGCAGAATCAGCAGCGCAGCCGGCACCCGCTGGCGGTCATGCAGCCCCTCGGGCTCAGTCAGAGGAAGGCCGGGATTCATCGGAACCGATTGCCTCCTTCCTTCTGCCGGTCAGCAGCTGCGGATGCCAGAACCTCAGATGAGCAATGAGCGCCAGCACCAGGAAAGTGCCCAGGCTGATCCAGATTCCGACCCGCACGGAAATCGGACGGTAATAGAACACCACCCGGTGTTCACCCGCGGGAACCTCCACCGCCTGAAACATGCCGTCCGCCAGTTCCATTGTGGCGGGTTTGCCATCAATCTCCACCTGCCAGCCTGGATAGTTCAGCTCGGTCAGCACAATCTTCTGTGCGGTATCCGCGGTGACATTCGCCACAATGCGCTCCGGGCTGTCTTCCAGCAGATGCACCAGGCTGGTGCCGGTCGCCCCGGCACCCACCGCCGAGATCCGTTCCCTGCCGCCATCCAGCCGATACAGATAAACCGGCTGGCGATAACGCCCCAGAGCCGGATTGAACACGGGGTCAATCCCCTCTTTCACCAGCTGCACCGGCCGGGTGGTTTCATCCAGCCGTTCGAGGCTTAACAGGTGCGTCACTCCCGCACGCCGCAGCCAGGCAGTCTGCTTTCGTTCCAGGGCTTCCGCCGACAGTTCCGGGTACTGCTCCTTTCCCGGCATTCGCAGTTTCGGGTCGGCATATTCCGCCGGGCCGAAGGTGAAGTAAGGATTCGCCGTCCCCGCACCAAACACCGCCGGCAGGTTCATATATGGAGCCGACAGCCTGGCACCGGCACCGAACTCAGCCAGCTCCTGGCGGATGAAACTGTGCTTCAGCTCGGCGAGAGGCGGAGCATCGACCAGCGGGCTGTATGTCACCAGCCGGCTGACCAGCCACAACTCGCCGACGGTCAGCAGCATTCCCAGCACCAGCAGCAGGTTGATAGCGGGCGATGCCTGTGAGGCCGGGGGAGCCGCATCGCTGGCTCTGCGCTGCGTCCCGTTCCGTGCCACACCCTGCTTTCCGC
>JAGQPV010000627.1 GCA_020426545.1 Planctomycetaceae bacterium | reverse complement strand
CCTCACAATCGCTGGCTTCCGCAGCTGGTGGTCACAGCCTGGCGGAAGTTGATGTCGCCAGCCTGGAATCTTCCAATGGACCTTCTGCCTGAACGTTACTGTTTACTGCTCTCAATTTCCTGACCTGCGCCCCCATGATCACCTGCGAGATCAATCCGGATTATTCGTCTGTGCCTGGCAGTGCCCGGCCGGAAGTCCTGTATCTGGTGCACCGCTTCCCCTTCCCGCCGAACAAAGGGGATCGCATTCGCACGTTCAATATTATCCGACACCTGTCAACCAGAGTCCGGTTGTCGGTGGCCACTTTAAGCGACGAACCAGTTGCCCGAAGTGAACTGCAGGTTCTCTCTCGCTTCTGTCACCGGCTGGAAGTGATTCCTCTGGGATCGCAGCGACGTCACATTTCCGGACTGAAGTCTCTGCTGGCGGGTGGCTCAATTTCTGCCGGCATGTTTTCCTCGCCGGGTATGACGCAGGTCATTCGAAACTGGTGCCGGCAGGTCCGCTTCGACGAGGTGCTGCTTTCCTCATCCAGTATGCTTCCCTGCCTCCGTGCTCCGGAACTCGCAGAAATTCCCGCTGTGGCCGATCTGATCGACGTGGACAGCCAGAAGTGGCAGGATTACGCGGAGCACACTGCCGGAGTCCGCCGCTGGCTGTATCAGCTCGAATCCCGGCGGCTGGGGGCTCTGGAAGTGCGTCCGCCCGGGAATGTGCGGGCTGTGACGCTGGTCAGTCAGGCCGAAGCCGACCTGTACCGTGCTGTCTGCCGTCAGCATCAGCAACCGGTCATGTCTCTTCGAGCCTCCTCTGTGCGCGCTGAGTCGGCGTCTCCTTCAGTGCATGCCATTCCGAATGGTGTTGATCTGGAATACTTTTCGCCCGCTCCTCCCGCGACGGAATCAAACTGTGTCTTTGTCGGTGCGATGGATTATCGTCCGAATATTAATGGCGTCCTGTGGTTCTGCCGTGAAGTATTCCCCATTCTTCGACGCAGGCATCCCCAGGCGAAATTTCAGATTGTGGGTCGTAACCCGCATCGGCAGGTCCAGAAACTGGGCCAGCTGCCTGGCGTCGAAGTGACAGGCAGCGTTCCCGATGTCCGTCCATGGGTGGCACGGGCCAGTGCCGTAGTAGCTCCGCTGCAGATCGCCCGCGGCCTGCAGAATAAGGTCATCGAGGCCATGGCAATGGCCAAACCCGTTATTGGCACGCCCGAAGCTCTGACCGGCCTGTCTGTCCGCTCCGGCGAACACATCCTTGAAGCCTCGGAACCACACGAATTCGCGGCTGCCATCGAGCGGTGCTTTTCCGATTCGGTGCTCTGTCGGCAGCTCGGCCAGTCGGCCCGCCGGTACACCGAACAGCATCACGACTGGTCTCGAAATCTGTCGGGGCTCTCTCAGCTGCTGATGGCAGGAAATTGGGAGGCGGGCGTTCAGAGTTCATCTGCTGCAGAAGAAGTGGCATTGACCGACGCATGAAGGGATTGATTCTCACTTATCTGCTCACCTATGGGGGAGCAGCTGTTGCGGTATTCAACCCGTTCTACGGGCTGCTGGTCTACATCGCCTTTGCCGTGGCCCGGCCAGACTGGATCTGGCACTGGGTTTCTCTGCCGGCCCACCAGAGTCGCATCGTGGCCACAGCGATGCTTGTGGGCTGGATTGGCACCGGATTCGGAGAGCTGCGGCTGGGACGGGCAAAAGCCGTTACCCTGGCATTTGTCGGCTACTGGCTGTGGTGTGTGATCAGCGCCGGGGCCGTGGCCGAGAATACGGAACGTGCCCTGTGGTATATCGAAACTCTGGCGAAAATCCTGCTTCCGTTTCTGGTGGGAATCACAGTAATCGACAGTGTTGAAAAGCTGAAAATGCTGGTCTGGACCATTGTCGTCACCATGGGCTATGTCGCTCTTGAGCTGAACAATACTTACTACGGCGGCTATAACCGACTGTATTTTGAGGGCTTCGGATCGATGGACAATAACTCGTTCTCCATCGCCCTGGTAACAGCCACCGGTTTTGCGGTCTTTCTGGCTCTCGATGTTCCCCGCTGGTGGCAGAAATCAATTGCAGCCATGTGCGCTCTGCTGATGATGAATGCCATCTTCTTCTCTTTCTCCCGTGGCGGCATGCTGGCCCTTTCCATCATGGGACTGGTGGCTTTCTTCCTCGTCCCCAAACGCCCCATGCATTATCTGATGTTCCTTGGCGTCCTGCTGGTGGGTTACCGCCTGGCCGGACAGGAAGTGGTTGAGCGGTTCATGTCGACGTTCGTTGATGAAGCCCAGCGTGACACTTCTTCACAGAGCCGCCTCGACATGTGGGCTGACTGCTGGGACGTGATGCTCCGTTACCCGATCTTCGGTGTCGGCCCTGAAAACTGGGGCGATATCGCCCCGCAATACGGCTGGCCCCGGGGGAAATACGCTCACAGCCTGTGGATGCAGACTGGCGCCGAAGTCGGCTTCATCGGCCTGGCCCATCTGCTGGCGTTTTATGGCCTGTGCGTGCTCGGCATGTGGCCCCTCGCCCGTGGGCGGTACGATCAGATCGACCCGGAACTGGCCGTGATCGGGCGAATGGTCATTGCTTCATTGGTCGGCTTCATGATTGCCGCACAGTTCGTCAGCCTCTGGGGCCTGGAACTGCCCTATTACATCGTGCTGGTGGGAGCCTGTGCACTCAAACTCTCCGGGAACCCGCCTCGTCAGCAGTCATTCATGTACTACGTTACGGCACCCGGGTTGCCCCACTCTCCCACCAGCCCGTATGGCCGGCCCGCAGCCAGAGAACTCTGATCGCCGGACCAGAAATAGAAGGCGCTCCAGGACCAGTGAGTACCACGCTTCCACCACCTCAGGCTGCAGCTCCTTCGGTCGACACCGGGCAGGCCGCGCCTGCGCCGGAGCCCATGCTGACGGTCATCGAACGCCGCAGCGGCTGGCGGGCGCTCGATTTGGGTGATCTGTGGCGTTACCGTGAACTGCTGTACTTTTTCACCTGGCGGGACGTCAAAGTGAAGTACAAGCAGACCGTACTGGGAGTCGCCTGGACCGTCCTGCAGCCAGTCGTCACCATGATCATCTTCACGGTGATCTTCGGCCGCCTCGTGGGACTCGACCAGAACACCGGGGCTGTCCCCTATCCTGTGTTCGTCTTCGCCGGCCTGTTGCCCTGGACGCTCTTCGCCCAGGCCCTTGGCGGCTCTGGCAACAGCGTGCTGGCCTCCAGCGGAATCATCACGAAAATCTACTTCCCCCGGCTGCTGATTCCCGTGGCGTCCATCGGCGCCTCGCTGGTCGATTTTGCCACCTCGTTCGTGGTTCTGCTGGTTCTGATGGCGGCCTATGGCGTTCTGCCAGGCGTGGAAGTCCTGCTGCTCCCTCCGCTGCTTCTGCTGCTGCTGATGGCCGCACTGGCGGTGGGAATCGTCTCCTCGGCTCTGTCAGTCCGCTACCGTGATTTCCGCTACCTGATTCCCTTCGCCGTACAGACCCTGCTGTATCTCACCCCGGTGATCTACCCGGTCACCATTATTCCTGACCGGTTCCGCTGGCTGATCGCAATCAACCCCATGACGGGCGTGATCGACGGCTTCCGCTATGCCCTGCTTGGCCAGCCGCTC
>JAGQPV010000626.1 GCA_020426545.1 Planctomycetaceae bacterium | reverse complement strand
CACGCTGCGTGGACCGTCTTTTTGCCGGTCAATCACCACGCCCGTCGTTCCTCCGGGCGTGCCACCCTCTGCGTTTCCCTGCGACGTCGGCGGTCAGCCGCTTTCCGCGGCAAAAAAAAGGCACCGCAGGACAAAGGCTGTCCTGTGGTGCCGGGGCTGTTCAGCTGCTTCCTGATTCTGCTCAGTCGTCCAGCGAGGCGGCTTTCTCGGCCAGTTCGCTCACGGCCCGCACGAACCGCTGCCGCAGTTTGGGCTGCGTGTTCCGCAGTTCGTCCATTACCTCGGGCGAGAATGCCTTCGCAATGCGTTCCAGCTGGCTGGCGGCCCGTTTGAGCAGCTGCTCCACGTCGGGCATTCCCACCGGTTCGGCCACGGCGGTGCTGCTTTCCTGCGACTCGGAGGGCGGCGTGGTGCCGGCGTCGGCCCGGAAGGGAGCGTATTCCGCACTGCCGCCATCGCCCGTGTCGCGAGCGAAGGAAGGCACCCGTTCGGCGGAGCTGCCGGCCTGCCGGCCGAAATCTCCGTCACGTTCCTCGTATTCCCGGTCGCCTTCGCGGCCGTAACTGTCGGGATCGACCACGGCCCGCGGTTCCGTCGGCACGTAGCTGACAGCCGTGGGGGCGCCCCAGTCGTTGGTCAGCGAGGCGGGTTCGTCGAGGTCTTCGCCATTCATGGCCCGCCGCCAGGCCTTCATCTCAGCCACGGTGGCCGTATTTTCCTCGGCCCACTGCAGGCACTCCGGGGCATCGTCCCAGTTGACGGCCACATAGAAGTGCGACCAGCGGAGCGAACTGTACTGGTCCCTCACATCGGCGAAGGTTTCCCACACACGCCGCCGCTGGAAGACCTGGTCGCTGCTCAGGCCGACCATCTGGCCGAAGTCCTGATCGGTCCGGCCGCGGGCATGGCGTTCCGTCCAGTGCGAGGCGCATTCGCCCACCACCCAGTTGCACTGGCTTACCGCCACCTGGGCCCGGGAGACCAGCTCGGCTTCGGTTTCCTGATTTGAGCTGACGGAAATCTGTTCTGTATCTGACATGATGGGGCGGTTCGACTCCTTCGTAACGGCTGTTCGGCAGCTGGCAGACAGCGCCGATGTATTTGATCCCGGTCAGGCGAAAAGGCTGTTTCCGGGCGGCGGGCTGGTGCGGGGAGCACGGAATCCCGCGCAAAGTGTGCGGCTGGGGCGGGGGGTTCCCCCGGGGTTCCCCGCTTTCGGGAAGCTGCCGGAGAAAGCGCGGCCTCTTATGATGCTAGTAGGCAGTTGCGCCGCTTGCCAGACTCCGCTGCCCGTTCAGGGGGAGGATCTCGTCTTCCAGCCGGTGGCCCCGGTCCTGCTGGCTGCGCAAACTGAGGGAAAGCAGTCGGTTAGGTGTGCGGGCCCGTTTTCGACCGGAAGGCGGGCGGTGTCCGCACCGGGCGGACGATCCGTGAATCGACTGTGGATGAGGCGGGACGGACCGGGGTTCGACCCGCCTGGCAGGGGGTTGACGTTCGGTCAGCGGTCCATCATTGTGAACTGAACCTGTTTCTTCACTTCTGAGATGGTTCCCGCATCGGACTTTCGACGGCTGACTGGCAACCTGCTTTCCGCCGGTCTGTCGTCAGTCTGCCGGCGGTTGTTCAAAGGAATTCTGCTGATGCGTTCAAGTCGCCCGTGGAGTATTGCCCTGTTATGCACCGTGCTGTCTGTCATGACAGTCCATTCAGTGGGTTTCTCCGCGGATTCCGCTGCGGCGGACGCGAAAGCAGCCGCTGCCGCGAAGGCCGCCGAAGCAAAAGCCGCGAAAGAGGCAGCCCGGAAAGCACGGGCCGCCCAGCGGGCGAAAGTGATCGCCGAGCGGAAGGCGAAAGCCGAAGCCCTCAAACGGGCGATTGCCGCCATTCCCCGCGATCTGGCGTGGCCGCCGGCCGGCAGCCCGGCCTCCGAGGGCACCGTCACCATTCAGGATGACAGCCTGCTGGAGATCCCCGAGGCGGTCCTTGAACTGCGGAAGAACCCGGAAGCCGCCCCGTTCGTGATGGCGAAGACCGCTCCGAAAATCGACATCACCTTTCATCGCAACCTCGGCGAGGAACCGGCCCACCGGCGGCTGTGGTCCAGCTGGGGCGATATCTGCCTGGCCAGCGACGGCCGGGTGTATGTGGGCATTGGCGATCACGGGCACGATGCCGATGGCGATGCCCGCTGCTTCCTGTACTGCTGGGATCCCGCGGAGAAATCGCTGACGCAGATTGTGGATATGAACCAGGTTGTTCCCGCGAGGGAAGGGCAGCCGGCCTGGTCGAAGGTGCATGCGAAAATCGACGAAGGCCCCGATGGAGCGATCTACTTCAGCTGCACGCTGAACGCGGGCAACAGTGCGGGCGACCCGAAGTACGGCTGGAACGAATCACTCACCGGCGGTCAGATTTACCGCTACGACCCCTCCACCGGCGAGACGGCCCAGTTTGCCAGCCTGCCGCCGAAGCGGTGCACGGCGACTTCCCTGGTCGATTCCGAGCGGGGCCTCTTGTGGTGCAACCTGGAAGCCGGCGAAGGCGATGCCCTGTGGGCCCTCGATCTCAAAACCCGTCAGGTGGTTTACAAGTCCGACGATGGCGCGGTGTCGTTCAACCGCAGCTTCGCCATGGGCCGCGACGGGTCGCTGTACTTCAACGGCAAGGACGGGCTGATGCGGCTCGACCCCGAGACGAAAACCATCACCGCCACGAAATCCAGCTTCGGCGATTCTCCCGGCATGCGGTCGGTTACCCGGCAGTCGGAAAGCGGCCACCTGTATGGCACAACGCACGGCACCAGCCAGCTGTTCCGCTATCATCCCGAGACCGACCGCCTGGAACTGCTGGGCCCCAACTGGACCACCGGCATGTACACCACGGTGACGGTCCTCTCACCGGATGAGAAGTTCGTGTACTACCTGCCCGGAGCCCACGGCCAGGCCTTCAAAGAGGGCACGCCGGTGGTGCAGTACAACATCGCCACGGGCGAACGCAAGGTGCTGGCCTTCCTGGCCGATACGCTGGAACAGAAAATCGGTTATGTGCCCGGCGGAACTTATGGAATCAAGCTGTCGGCCGATGGCGGCACGCTGTATGTGAACCTCAACGGCCATGCGACCGACAAACTGCGGCCGGCCAACATGAAGCCAATCGGCTTCGGCCTGACCAGCTTCGCGGCGATTCACATTCCGGAGTCGGAACGGTAAGGGCTCGGTTCCGCCTGGCGGTTCACGGCTGGTGACGGTGATACGGGAGGCGACCATGTCCGGCACCGGGGCCACACTACTCAGCACGCGTGCCATCAGGCAGAAGCGGGAGCGGCGGCTGATCGCCGCGGTGGTGGCGGGCTGCGTGGTGCTGTCGCTGGGTGTGTTCGCCGTCATTGAAGGGCCGGCGTGGCTGGCGTACTGGCGGTATGCACCGGCGGAAGGCGACATCATCTTTCAGTCGCTGCCCCGTTCGCGGCTGGTCAATGCGATTGAAGGCGTTTCCCGTTCGCCGTATTCGCACTGCGGCCTGGTGGCCCGGGAAGAGGGCCGCTGGGTGGTGTATGAGGCGCTGCACGGTGTGGAAGCCACGCCGCTGCGGGAATTTCTGTTCCGGGGCCGCCGGCGGGCATTCGCGGTG
>JAGQPV010000625.1 GCA_020426545.1 Planctomycetaceae bacterium | reverse complement strand
GCCCGGTGTGTCTGTGGAATTACAATATTGGCCGGGAAGCTTCGCTGGGGCTGAAGCCTGTCTTTACGAAAGAACAGCAGCAGGGCACGACGCCCCTGGTCAAGCAGCTGGGCGGCCAGTTCACCCGCAGCTTCCGCAATCTGCATCATCCCGAAATCACCGAGGGAGATTATGCCGGCCAGCGGGCGATTATCGGCAACCGGTACAAACTGGTCCTCGGCGGAAAAAGCGGCGATGAAACACAGAAGGAACTGTTCGACCTCCGTGAAGATCCTGGAGAACAGCACGACCTGGCCGCCAGCCTTCCTGCTGTCGTTCGCCAGCTGGAGCAGGAACTGCGGGAGTGGCAGCAGTCGGTGCTGACGAGTCTGACGGGCGCCGATTACCGGCAGCGCTGAAGCGGCGGTCAGTGGTCAGTGGTCAGTGGTCAGTGGTCAGTGGTCAGTGGTCAGAAAGATTGCCGACAGACCCCGGAACGGTGAACACGGGATGTTTTTCCCCTCACTTCACAGCACACACATCTCACAATAAGTCAGACTGGAACGGCCCTCATGACAATCTCCCTGAGACATCGGTTGTCCTCTTCACTCCGGAAGGCACCTGTCCTCATGTCGCTGGCCGGGGCCACCGTGCTGGCGACCGGGCTGCTCTTCATCGCCAGCCTGCCGGCGGAAGAGCCGGCGCCCGCTCCCGCGAAGTGGCAGTACCAGCCCGAGCTGCTGCGGCCTTTCTGGCAGGGCGAGGTCGTCGAAGGCGAGTCGATCCTGTTCCTCCGCGATCCTGAAACGGGCGAAGCACGGGGCGAAATACTGTTCCCCGCCACCGCTGTGCTGTCCGTGCAGAATTCCGCGGGAGACGTTACTTACAAAGAGGGGAAAGACTACCTGTGGGAAGCCGGTTCCCGTGAAATCCGCCTCCCGGCCGGTTCGCGAATCCCTTCCCGCACGCCAGCGGAGCTGCGCCGCCCGGCCGGAACACAGAAGTACCGGCTGACGCACCGTGACGGAAACGGGGAAATCTTCTTCGGCGGCGAACTGCAGTATGCCGCCATGCAGACCTGCCTCACCTACCGCCACGCTCCGCTGAAGAAGCAGCCCTTCGTTCCCGAGTTTGACCCCGCGCTGCTGCCGGCCACGGTCCACCGGCTGGTCAACCGCCAGCCCCTGTCGCTGGTGGTGCTGGGCGACAGCATTTCCGCCGGAGCCAACGCCTCGGGTCTGTTCGACAAGCCGCCCTACCAGCCCGCTTACCCCGAACTGCTGCGGCAGCACCTGGCCGCCCGGTTCAACGGGCAGGTCACATTGAACAATCTTTCCATCGGTGGCAAACGGGCCGACTGGGGCGAAACTCAGGTCGAAAATGTCGTCGCCGCGAAGCCGGACCTGGTGGTGCTGGCCTTCGGCATGAACGACGCCGCCGGGCGATCGGCGGCTGACTTCAAAGCCAGCATTGCCGCGACAATCGCCGGTATTCGCAAGGAACTGCCGCAGACGGAATTCGTGCTGGTGGCCACCATGCTGGGCAATAAAGACTGGACGACGCTGCAGCCGGAGCTGTTTCCCGCCTACCGCACGGCCCTGGCCGAACTGTGCGAACCGGGCATTGCCCTGGCCGACCTGACGGGCGTGTGGACAGAGTTCCTCCAGCGGAAACAGTACCTCGATCTGTCGGGCAATGGCGTGAACCACCCCAACGACTTCGGCCACCGGGTGTATGCCCAGGTAATCGCCGCCCTGGTCGATCCGCAGGGAAAACCACTGGCCGGCGGAGAAAAACCGCGGGACATCATCGCCGGGCCGCTGCGATTCACCGAACAGCGGCTGCTCGCCAACTGCACGTATTCCTATGCCTGCGCCGCTGCCGACCTCGACGGTGACGGCGACCTCGATCTGACCAGTTCCGACGCGGAGCCGAACAGCAATCTGTACCTGCTGCGGAACGATGGCGAGGGCCAGTTCGAGCAGTCGTTCATTCAGCAGTTCGGCGGGCACGAGAACCACCCGATCCGGCTGGAACGGCACGCGGCGGGCGACATCAACGGCGACGGACTGCTCGATGTGGTGATTGTTGACAATGAGAAATGGGATATCCGCTGGCTCGAGAATCCCGGCGCGGACAGCATCGCCCGCCCGTGGCCACTGCGGCGGGTGTGCGCCGCCGGGGAACTTCCCGGATCGTACGATGTGGCCCTCGCCGATCTCGACGGAGACGGGGACCTCGATGTGGCGGCTTCCAGCTGGCGGTTCGGGAACCGCTTCGACTGGTTCGAGAACCCGGGAACAGCAGCCGGAGGGCAGAAGGAACACCAGACCTGGCAGCGGCACGAGGTGGCCAGCGAAATCGGCGAGACCCGCACGATTGCGATTGCCGATTTCAATCGCGATGGCAAACCCGACCTGCTGGGTTCCTCGCGAACCGGCGGGAAAATCATGTGGTTTTCCAACTCCGGCCAGCCGGCCGAGGGGCACTGGCAGCAGCATCTGATCGACGACAGCACGCTGTACCCCGCCCACGGTCACCCGGTGGACATGGACGGCGATGGCGACCTCGACGTGCTAATGGCGTTCGGCATCGCCGCCGGTGTGGCGAACGATTCTCCGGAATCGCACCAGATCGCCTGGTACGAGAATGTCGGCCAGCCAGGCAAGGGCACCAGCTGGCAGAAGCACATGATCGCACCGAACTGGCCTCAGGGGTTCGAAGCCGTGGCCGGAGACCTCGATGGTGATGGCGACCAGGATGTGGTGGCCACCCGCTGGAATGTGCCGGGCGGAATTGCCTGGTTCGAAAACACCGGCAGCACAGATTCCAGCTGGAAACAGCACACACTGCGGGCAGAGTGGCCCAACGCCGTCACGGTGATCATCGCAGACCTCAACGGCGACGGACGGCCGGACATTGCCGCCAACGCCGAACGCGGCGCCAACGAACTGCGGTGGTGGAAGAACCTCGGCCCGGCGGAGCAGCAGCCGTAACTTGAGCGCACTCCATACCAGCCCGGCCCTTCCCCAATTCTGCCTGAGGACTCATCACATGCATGTTTGCCCTGCGGCCTCCCTGCTGCTGACAGCCTGCGCTCTCCTGACTTCCACGGCTAGAGCTGCTGAGCCGGCAGGGCCGGCAAAGTACGATGTGGTGCTACGCGGCGGAACCGTGATCGATGGCACGGGCCAGCCCGGCCACCGGGCCGATGTGGGAATTCGCGATGGCCGCATTGCCGCCGTGGGCGATCTGTCCGGCAGGGCGGCGGAAACCGTGATTGACGCCGGGAAACAGATTGTCTGTCCCGGGTTTATCGACCTGCATTCGCACGCCGATCGCGGTCTGATCGAGCACCCGGCCGCTGAAAACTATGTGCGGCAGGGAGTGACCACGCTGTTGTGCGGGAACTGCGGCAGTTCGCCGACTGATCTGAAAACGTTCTTCGCGGCGCTGAAGAAAACCGGCACCGGCCCGAACGTGGTGATGCTCGTGGGACATGGATCGGTACGGCAGCAGGTGATGGGCCGGCTGAACGCGGCCCCCTCACCGGAGCAGCTGGACGAGATGAAAACACTCGTGCGGGAGGCCATGCAGCACGGTGCCGTGGGCCTGTCCACCAGCCTGCGGTACGGGCCGGGCACTTATGCCACC
>JAGQPV010000624.1 GCA_020426545.1 Planctomycetaceae bacterium | reverse complement strand
GCTGGATGTGGCGGGCCTGGCATTCGCAGGGGAAGCAGGTCGAAAACCAGACTGCTCAGTTACAGGGTTGGCGGCTGAACCAGGTTTCCCGCTGGCAGATCCTTGGGGATGCTCTGCGATTGCTGCTGCTCCGCGACCGCATCGACAGCCTGACGCTGGATGATCCGGCACCGTTTCTGCATGAAGCCGCTGGACTGCTCTGCTGGCCGATGCGCAGGATTTCGAAATCTCAGGTGAACCGGAGGTCGGTGGTCCGATCGATTGGCCGTCCAGTTCCTTCACCGGCCGATCTGCAGAATGCACATCAGAAACTGATTCAGCGTGTGGAGAACTGAGCAATGATGGCTGTGGTCAGAAATTCTGTGGTCGCTGCCTCAAAGACCCGTTGTTTCAGTTCCGTGCTGACCTGGCTGGAACGCCACAGCCGCCCGCAGACAGGGCTGCTGAGAGTTGTGACCTGGCACCGGATCGATGACGCCGATGCGCGGCCGGAACACTATCCCGGCATGATCAGTGCCTCTCCGGAGTTGTTCCGCGAACAGTGCCTCCTGCTGGGATCTCTGTATCGAGTTGTTTCGCTGGCCGATGTTCTCGCAGCCTCGCGGGGCGAAGCCACGCTTCCCGAGCGTGCCGTCCTGCTGACATTCGACGATGCCAGCTGTGACTTCGCCGAGCATGCCTGGCCCGTGCTGCAACAGCTGGGGCTGCCGGTGACGGTGTTTGTGCCCACTGCTTATCCGGACCAGCCGCAACTTCATTTCTGGTGGGACCGGCTGTACCGTGCCTTGTGCCGGAGCGACGCTGGTGTGGAGGTCTCGCTGCCGTGGGGAGCAACATTGCTGCTCGAGAAAGAACAGCGGCTGGCCCAGTTCCGCCGACTCAAAGAGCATCTCAAAGTCATCCCGCATGACTCCGCCAGCGAACTGACTGAGCTGATCTGTCGGCAGGCTGCTGTTCCTGATCCTGCGGAGAACGGGGTTCTCTCATGGAATGCACTGCGCCGTCTGCATGCCGAGGGCGTGACTCTGGCCCCGCATACGCAGACACACCCCATGCTGAGTCAGCTTTCAGCGGACGAGATTCTCCGCGAACTGACCGGATCGCGGGATGATCTGGCCCGTGAAATGGGGACTGAAGTTCCGCCTGTTGTGGCTTACCCGGCCGGCGGAGTCGATGCGCAGGTCACTGCGGCGATGGCGGAGGCGGGCTTCGAACTGGGGATGACAACCCGTCGGGGCATCAACCGGCTGCCTTCCAGCTCTCCTTATCTCCTGAAACGGATCAACATTGGCCGTCGGACAACTCCCGGTGTCCTCCGGGCTCAGTTGCTCTCGCAGTTCCGCTTCGCCTCCTTCAGTTGAGGTTCAGCGGGCAATTGAGATTTCGCGGGCAGGTTCGCCGCGTAGTCCTGTGTGTACCGCGGTCGATTGTCCCTTCGCATGCGGTGCGCGTGCCGCGGACGGCCGAGATGCCTGGCCAGTCCATCGTCCCCAACCGGCAGTTTCAGCCGGTGCATAAATGCCAGTCCGCAGTTGTCCATGAATTCTGAGTCTGGTAATTCAGGCGGTTCAGGAAGGCTGGTGCTGTTGTTGTTCGTAGATCGATCCTGCTGGCTGTAGCTGCCGATATGACAACAGGACCTGCTGCATGAGGAGGGCTCATCGGGCTGCGGATATTCTGAAGTCTCTTTTCCGCAGAGGCGAAGCGTGGCCGTCCCGGGGGTTACGGGTCCTTCTGATGATGGGGCGGCCCTGCGAATGGAACAGACCGGCACGGGAGACGCGTGAATGCTTTCGCACAAGGCACGGAGAGATCTCCTGCTCACGGCCTGCATGTGTCTGCTTTCGGCGGGCTGTTACGCGCCGATTCGTTCCGAGGGGATTCCGGCGCACGAACTGTCTCCCGCCTGCCGCATGCCGAATCGTACTGCTGGCATTCCGCTGAATTATTCTTCGCTGATCGCTCCGACACCCGTGGAGTATCTGCTGGGGGCGGGCGATCTGCTGGAGATTACCGCCCCCGATCTGATCGAACGCGGTGATGCGCGGCCGTTTCAGGTTCAGGTGCTGAGCAGCGGAGAGATTCACCTTCCGAGAGTCGGCGCCGTTCAGGTGGCCGAACTGTCGCTGGGCCTGGCGCAAAAGCGGATCAACGAGGCCCTGGCTGCTGGATATCTGAGGAATCCCGGCGCAACGGTGACGCTGGTTCAGAAGTCCACCGCCAACGTGGTGGTGCTGGGCGCGGTGCAGAAGCCTGGCGTGCATCCGCTGCCACGATACGAGAACGATGTGGCCCACGCGCTGGGCGCTGCCGGTGGACTCTCGGAGGAGGCCGGCGATGTGATTGAGGTCCATCGCTCCCTGCGGAACATGGGGCCGAATTCCCGGATGCCGGCGGCCCAGCCAGGCTGGCCTGTGCCCTCCCGAGCCCCTGCGGGAGTTGCTCCCGCTCCGGCTCCGGCTCCGCCCGCACGACAGCCGGCCCTGCCGTTCTCAGCAGCCACCGGCGGAGCATATCGCTCGTACCGAATCGATGGTTCTTCGACTTCCGGTTCCGCTTCCGGTTTACCTGCCGTGCCCGCTCTTGCGGCCGATTCGGCAGTCCTTCCCGTAGCGTATCAGGATCCACAGAGCCAGTCGGTGGGATGGGCTGTTCCCGTGTATGACAATGCCGCTGGCTGGAGCCCTCCACCTGCCTGGCTTCCCGACGCGCCCGTTCCGTCGTATGGCGGGTTCAACGCGGCGATGGCAGGACCGCTGGAACCGGTCATGCGCATCCCACTGCGGGGTGATGGAGGGCAGTCATTGACTCCGTCCGATGTGATGCTGCGGCCGGGAGATGTGGTCGTTGTGCCGGAGCGGCGCGATGACGTGTTCTTTGTGGTGGGGCCGCTCAGCCAGACGAACCGGGTGAGATTCTCGGTCGGGTCGCAGGACCGCGAGATTGGCAGCGGCTTCCTGTTGCCGAATGATCGGGAGATCGATGTGGTAACGGCCGTGGCCATGGCAGGCTATATCGATCCAATCGAATCGCCGACGACTGTCACCGTGCATCGGACGCAGGCTGACGGAATGCCCCTGCTGATTCGGGTTGATCTCATTCGGGCACGGACCGATCCGCAGGAGATGGTTTTCGTGCAGCCGGGCGACATCATTTATCTGAATCCCGATTCCTGGTGGTATTCGCGGCGTCTGTTTGATCATCTGCTGCGTGGCGCGTTGAGCAGTGCCCTGGGGCGGTGGCTCGTGAACTGAGGGGCCACCGGTTCTTCCGTCGCGTTGCCCTTCACTGCTGATGAACGACTGCGCCCCGTGTCTCAGCGGCCCGCATCACCGTCGAAACCGGTTCAGGCCGATGAGTCGGAATTCGAAATTCCGGGCCGGATGCCAGAAGGTGCTCAAGTCGTCGTTGGTTTGCAGCATAAGCTTGGAGTGTGAGCCAGATCGCGTGCTGGGTGCTGCCGTTCATCCGTCCCTGACGGCGTGTTCTGTGGCAGTTCCACTGATCTGCGCTCCGCCAGCCCCGAGCCACACTGCTGTTGATCAGATGACGGAGAAGGCCGATGCAGCCTGCCACGAAGTTTCGACCCGAAGAGGCCGCGTTTCATCTGGCACTGCAGGCGGGCTTCGGCCACATTGAATTCTGG
>JAGQPV010000623.1 GCA_020426545.1 Planctomycetaceae bacterium | reverse complement strand
GCCCGCGAGGCACAGGGAAAGGGCGACAACCAGTCTGGTGTGCGGCAACTGCATTCGTTTCTCTCCCGGATACTGGACTGTTGCGAGAATCAACAGGATGGGCGGCCGTGCTGATTTCTGTTTCAGGCGGGTCGCAGAATTCGCAGCGTCGAGCGGGTAATCATGTCTTTCACCCTTGGCCGGTACTCGTTCATGTGGGGAGCGACCAGATGGGCCTTCAGATGATCGAGGCTTTCCCACTGTTCGATAATCATCACGGTCGCAGGGCCCAGCGGCGCCTGTGCTTCAATCCCGCTGGTTTCATCCACAGCCGGCCCGTATGCAATGCAGCCGGCTTCCTCCAGCACCAGCGGAACAATCCGGTGAAATTCCGCCAGGAAGTCGTCCCTGCGGCCCTCATTCAGCTCCACTGTCACAATCACATGGATCATCGGTTGGCTCCCGTATTCTGCCGGCATTGGTGATTCATCTCGCAGCTGCTGCATTCTGGCGGCTTCCCACAAGTTATGCCAGCGGCGCGAAACGAGGTGCGATCCACGGTCCGCAGCAGCTGCAGTGTCATTTCTGCTGGAGCTGAGACTTCCCCCGGTGACATTTCCTCCGCGCCGGAACCGCTCCCCGGCCAGCCCCGCAGTGACTTCAGCGGCAGCATTCGCCAGTTGTCACCCTCTGGTTCTGCATCATCGATGCCGGCTGCCTGCCTGTGCTGCGCAGATTGCCCAGCTGGTGGTGGTCGATCTTGACCGGTCCGGCGGTTTCCTTATTCTCCCGCCTGCATGAGGCCGCGGGCTGTCTGCCAGCCGTGTTGCGGGCCTTGTGCCGGCTGCGGCCTGTCCGCGGTATGGCCCCTTCCGAATGATCCCTCTGCGTTCATTTTTTGCCCGGGATATCTTCCGGCCAGTCTGCCCGAATGACTGCACTCCCACCAGGCGATCGTGTCACTGCTGCGGCAGGATACCGGCGGAGCGGATTCACGCTCCTGCTGCTGGTCGCGGTCTGTCTGCCGATGACGGGCTGCACCGCTTCCCGGAATGTGGAACTGCGTGCGCAGCCCTTTAATCCGCTGGTCGACCGCTTCCGGCTGACGGACCGCAGAGGCCCGAAGGCCAGCGACCGTACCATGCAGCTGCTGCGGCAGCATTCCCTGGCCGACAAATTCGCGGACGACATCAGCGGCCAGCCGGACCGGCTGATCGGCCCGGTGGTCAGACTGCACAACAGCAATCCCACCCCGGAAAGCTGCTTCGCCCTGGCGGAGCTGCATTACATCGCCGGCATGAAGGAGCGGACCGCCCAGGCGAACGCAGCCGCCAGCCATTTCCTCGCCTCGGCCCGCTACTCCTGGGAATACCTGTTCGACACCCACTACGACCAGGTTCGCAATCCTTACGATCCCCAGTTCCGGGGCGTGTGCGATCTGTACAACGGGTCGCTGGAGAACTGTCTGCGGCTGGCCCGTAACCGGCAGCTGTTCACCGCCGGGGGCCGCATTCGCTTCGATGAACTGGCCAGCCGGACGCAGCTGCCCGTCGTGCCCCGCGGGTTCCGCTGGACGGCCGAAGACTTCGATTCGTTCGAGCTGGTCTCCGATTACGATGTGAAGGGCCTGAAGAACAAATACCGCAGTTTCGGGCTGGGCGTGCCCATTATCGCCATCCGCGAAGAGGGGGCCGTCACCACCGCCTCGGGTTCCGGCAGTCAGACGATGAGCTTCCCGGCCACCATCATGCTGCGGTTTGATGGAACCCGGGCCGATGAGGTTTCCCGCCGGCCCGCCCGGTTTGAACTGCTTAATCCGCGGGAATCCACCGAGATTCAGGTCGCCGGGCTGGCCGTGCCCGTGCAGAGCGATATCAGCACGCCGCTGGCTTATTATCTCGATGAAATGGCCCCGCAGAAGCTGCACAACATCGGCCTGTTCCAGGTGGAAGCCGCCGAGAAGCTGACCGGCATCTACATGATGGAACCGTATCAGCCGGGCAAAATTCCCGTGCTGATGGTCCACGGGCTGTGGAGCAGCCCCATGACCTGGATGGACACCTTCAACGAACTGCAGAGCCAGCCCGATCTTCGCGAACGGTATCAGTTCTGGTTCTACATGTACCCCAGCGGAAAGCCCTTCTGGGACAGTGCGGCCGACCTGCGGGAAGATCTCGCCGCAATCAACCGCCGCTATGGCGACGCTGCGCCGAACAGCCCGCTGTCGAACATGGTGCTGGTGGGCCACAGCATGGGCGGCCTGATTGCCCGCGCTCAGGTGGTGGCCAGTGGGGATGCCTGGTGGAACAGCGTCAGCCGGGTTCCGTTTGCCAGCCTGAAGGCCAATGAAGACACCCGCGGGCAGATTCGCCGGGTCTACTTCTTCGAACCCAATCGCGATGTCCACCGGATTGTGACCATCGGCACGCCCCACCAGGGGAGCAGCCTGTCCAATCGGTTCACGCAGCAGCTGCTCCGCCGGCTGATTCGTCTGCCGGTGACGACTTACGAAACGGCCCGCGATGTGATTACACTGAATCCCAACCTGCTGCGAAACCCGGAGAACGCCACCCCCAGAACCAGCGTCGATTCGCTCTCGCCGGATTCACCCATCCTCAAGGTGCTGTATGAATCCCGGCTGCCGGAGAACGTACCGCATCATAATATTGTGGGCGTCATTCGCGATGTGCCTCGCGAGGAAAACACCGATGGCGTGGTGCCGTACGCCAGCGCTCACCTGGAGAATGTGGCCTCGGAAATTGTGGTGCAGGCGAATCACACGGAGGTGCATCGCCACCCGGAAACAGTGGCCGAACTCAAGCGGATTCTGCGGCTGCATCTTGAGGAGATCGACGCGTCCCGTTCCTCCGGGCTGATTCAGCAGCTGAGCCGCGATCTGCCCCGAGGACCGGCAGAGAGCAGCCACCTGAACCTCGGGAGCAATCACCGCTCCGGCACTGCACCGGGGGTACCACCCGCACCGCGGGCACCGGCGGGAGTTCCTGCACCGGCTGGCCCGCTCACCCCGGCAGTTCCTTCCGGAACCGTGCCCCGTTCGCTGCCGGCCGGAGATCCCGGCCGACCCGCTCCGCCGCCGGACGAACTGTTCCGCCTGCCGCGTGTTCTGGTTCCGTGATCGGCGGGGCACAGCCTGCAGTGTTCCAGGTCGGGATCAGAACTCAATCGCCAGTTCCGCCACCGGGCCGCGGAACTGCATGTCGAACCCGAATTCTTCCCGGCCGCTGCCCCGATGATTGTTCACATCCAGCACGCGGTAGCCGCCGCGAAGGGCCACGTTCTCGGTCATCTGCATCGCGAGCAGAGCTTCGATGTTCCAGGTGAAGTCGGACGCCGTGCCCCAGTCGAAGCCACCAACGTCGCCGCGAATCTGGGCTTCGACTCCTTCACCCAGAGGCATGATGGCCCGTGCTCCGATGATCGGATCGACCCATTCCTTCTCTCCCGCCCGGCCGCGGGTCACTCCCAGCGGTCCCGTGGTGCGGACTGCGCCGTCCAGCTGCCAGTAACGGACACCGGCCAGCAGGTCCAGCCGCGACAGGCCCAGGGCCGAGCCATCAGCGGAATCGTGCAGCAGGTTGTAGGTTCCCACCACGTCCACAATAGCCATCTTGAAGGACGAGGCGAAATCGAGCCGCGGCAGCTGGTTGTTGAAGCCG
>JAGQPV010000622.1 GCA_020426545.1 Planctomycetaceae bacterium | reverse complement strand
GGCTGCCATGGCAAAACCACGGGCCGCGGCGGGTTCCGGCTGTCGCTGTTCGGTTTTCATCCGGCGGATGATCACTACTCAATCACCAGAGCAGCCCGGGGACGGCTGGTGTTTCCGGCTGCTCCTTCGCGGTCGCTGCTGCTGCTGAAGCCGACCATGTCCGTTCCGCATGGGGGCGGGCGGCGGCTGGAAGCGGGCGACGCCGATTACGACAGGCTGCTGCGCTGGATTGCCGAAAGCATGCCGGCTGCCGCACCGCAGGCCGCTGAGCTGGAGGGAATTGAGCTGTTTCCTTCCGAACGAATGCTCAAGCGAAACAGCACTCAGCAGATGGTGGTGACCGCTGTTTACAGCGATGGCACCCGGCGGGATATGACACGGCTGGCCGAGCTGGAATCGACCAGCCCCTCGCATGCGACCATCGACCGCAGTGGCCTGGTGCAGATCGCGGACCGCACGGGCGAAACCGCCCTCATTGCCCGGCTGCAGGGGCATGTGGCCACCGCCCGGATGACGATTCCGCTGGATGCCGCCGACGTTCCCCCGGTGAAACTGCCGATTGCAGGTTTTATCGACCGTCACGTTGAGCAGAAGCTGAAAACACTGCGGATTCCGCCATCGCCCGTCTGCACCGACAGCCAGTTTCTCAGGCGGGCCCACCTGCTGATTGCCGGACGACTGCCGGAACCCGCGGAGGCGCGGGATTTTCTGAGCAGCACCGAACCTGATCGCCGTACGAGGCTGGTACGGCAGCTCGTGCGTTCGCCCGGCTTCGCCGATTACTTCGCTCAGAAATGGGCCGGTATTCTGCGAAACAAACGGCGGGACCAGGCCGGCCGCGTGCGGGGCACCATTGCGTTCCACCGCTGGATTCGGAACGCCTTCGCCGAGAACATGCCGTACGACGAATTCGCCCGCCGCATTCTGACGGCCACCGGCGATGCGGCGGTGAATCCGCCGGCTCAGTGGTATGCGGAGGTCCGCTATCTCGACCGATATGTGGACGATACAGCTCAGGTGTTTCTCGGTCTGCGGATCGGCTGTGCCCGCTGTCACCACCACCCGTATGAAAACTACAGCCAGGAAGATTATTACGGCCTGGCGGCCTTCTTCACCCGCGTGGGTCGTAAAGGGGGCAACGGGGCCCGCGAAAGACGGGCCAACGAAGTCATATTTGTCTCGCCCACCGGCCAGGTGACGCACCCGCTGACCGGGGCTGTCGTCGAGCCGCACGGGCTGGGTGGCGAGGAGCAGCAGATTCCCGCGTGGCAGGATCCCCGGGAAGCACTGGCCGACTGGCTGACCGCTGACGACAACCCGTACTTCGCCCGGGCCATGGTCAATCGGGTGTGGGGACATTTCTTCGGGCGTGGTCTGGTCGATCCACGGGACGACATGCGAACCACCAACCCGCCGTCGAACGGTCCGCTGCTCGATGCCCTGGCCCGCGACTTTGTGAACAGCGGGTACGATATCCGCCAGCTGGTGGAGACAATCTGCACCAGCACCGCCTGGCAGCTCAGCCCCGAACCGAACCCGTGGAACCTGGACGATACAACAGCCTGCTCCCGGTTTCAGCCGCAGCGACTGTCGGCGGAGGTGCTGCTGGATGCCATCGATTCGGTCACGGGGGTGAAGACTCCGTGGGAGAATCTGCCACTGGGCACGCGAGCCATCGCCCTGCCCGATGAAGACTACAGCAACCGGCTGCTCAAGCTGTATGGCCGGCCCGAACGGGAAAGCGCCTGTGAATGCGAGCGGGTGGAACAGCCCAGCCTGACGCAGGCCCTGTTCATGATGCACGACGAATTCCTCGAAACCAGAATTGGTTCCGACAGCGGCCGGGCCGCACAGCTGGCCGGCGACACGCGGGACGAACAGGAGCGGATTCGCGAACTGTTCCTGGCCGCCCTGTGCCGCGAACCGGAACCTGCCGAGCTGAAGCAGGCCATGGCGTACCTGCATTCCGGCCAGCCGCCGCACGCCGCCTGGTGCGACCTCGTCTGGGTGCTGATCAACATGCAGGAATTCCAGCACGTGCGGTGAGCGGGCAGGGATTGGGCCCATCGGCGGGCGGGGCCCGGAGCGGAGCGCGAACCTTGAACAGTCGATCGACGCAGATGACCAGAGAGGCTGAGAATGTCTGCTGAATTCTCACGAAACCAGACACCACAGGGACGCTGCCCGGGGCCGTTGAGCCGCCGGACGTGGCTGACTGTCGGCGGGCTGAGTTTCGCATCGCTGTTCACGGGGCGGCTGCCTTCCCTGCCGGAACTGCTGGCCGGCGAAGAGAGCGACGAATTCCGGGCTGCGAACGATGATTTCTCGGTGATTCTGTTCTGGGCCAATGGCGGTCCCAGTCACCTGGACATGTTCGATCTCAAGCCGCAGGCACCGGTCGAGTACCGGGGCCCCTTCCGGCCGATTCAGACGAACGTGCCGGGAGTCGAGATTGCCGACACACTGCCTAACCTCGCCCGCATGGCGGATAAATTCGCCATCGTCCGCAGCCTGCATCACACCCGCAGCGAGCATTCCGGCGGCACGAATCGCATGGTCACCGGGTACGAATCCGTGGCCGCCAATCCGATTGATTCGGAATTCCCCGAAGTGGGCGCCGTGGTGGCCCGGCATGTGGCCCATCAGACGAAAGACCTGCCACTGTATGTGGCCAATACGCGAATATATGGCGGTGGTCCGGCGTATCTCGGCCCGGCGTACAATGCGTACATGCCGAATGCCAACCCCGTCACCGCCAGCGGGGCCAATCAGTACGATCCCGTGCCGATTTATACCACTGGCAGCGAGAACGGCACGCTCAGCATCAGTCAGCAGGCTGCCAGCCGGCTGCGCAGAAGGGCCGAACTGCTCCGCAGTTTTGACACCCTCCGCCGCGACACGGACCGCACCGGGCGAATGGACGCCGTGGACCGGTTCAATCAGCAGGCAGTGGAGATGCTCGCCTCCGCCCGAACGCGGGATGCTTTCGATATCAGTCAGGAGAGCGAAGCCACCCGAAAAAAGTACGGCGAGACGCACTGGGGTCGCAGTCTGCTCACCTGCCGGCGACTGGTGGAATCGGGCGTGCGGTTCGTGCAGTGCCAGGCCACCTTCCGGCTGAAGCCCGAAACGGGTCGCACCACCACCTGGGACGATCACTCCGTCAACGCCGACATCTTCAAGGCGTACGAGGAAAAGCTGCCCGTGTTCGATCAGGCGGTGCCAGCTCTGATCAGCGATCTGTATGAACGGGGCCTCGACCGGAAGGTGCTGTTTGTCTTCTGCGGCGAGTTCGGACGTACGCCGAAAATTGCAAACCAGGACAAATCCGGCCGGCCCGGCCGCGATCACTGGCCCCGCGCCTTCTCCAACATCTGGGCCGGCGGTGGCATCCAAACCGGGGCCGTCATCGGCGCCACCGACAAGCGCGGTGAAGATGTCGTCGAGCGCCCCTGCGGCCCTCACGACTACCTGGCCACGATCTACCACCACCTCGGGATCGATTACCAGAAGACCACCATCGACGACTTCAACGGCCGCCCCACCCACATCGTCAACAACGGCAAGGCCATCCCCGAGTTGATCGCGTGATCCTTCGGCCACTCCTCTCCGGGTGGCCGCGCGAAATCACGCCCCACCCCCTTCCAGAGACGACTCG
>JAGQPV010000621.1 GCA_020426545.1 Planctomycetaceae bacterium | reverse complement strand
CTGGCACGGTTCATCCGTGCGAACCCGCCGGTCTGACTGCACAATGTCCGGGAAGCCACCGGAGAAGCCAGGTTCACCGCCACAGCGACGGGACAGTCCCGGCCTTCCGCAGCGTCAGGCCGATCGCCCCGACTTTTCTTTTCCGCAGTTCAGCGGAGAGAAAACACGCCTGCCAGCGGGCCTTTATGTCGTGCAGCCACTGAGCTGGATCAGCTGTCACCTTCCAGCAGACCGCTGTAGTTCCGCATGATCAGATGGCTGTCGATCTTCTGGACCAGATCAAGAGCAACCGAAACCACAATCAGCAGGCCGGTGCCGCCGTAAAAACTGGCGATCAGGAAGGGGATGTTCATCGAAGTTGACACGATCGTCGGAATGATCGCCACGATCGACAGGAACGCAGCCCCGACATAGGTGATCCGAACCATGACCTGCTCCAGATGAGCTGCCGTACGGGCACCCGGCCGATAACCCGGAATGAAGCTGCCCATCTCCTTCAGATTATTCGCCATGTCATTCGGATTGAACGTGATGGCGGTCCAGAAGTAGCAGAAGAAGTAGATCAGGGCGACATAGCACAGGTTGTACACAAATCCGCCACCCGGACCGAACGCCGCAGCCAGCGTCACGAAAATCTCAACGGTAGGGAACGCGTGAGCCAGCAGCTGAAACATGAACATCGGGAACATGAGCAGGCTGGAGGCGAAGATGATCGGCATCACGCCGGCCTGATTGACCCGCAGAGGAAGAGAGTTCCGCTGTCCACCCATTACCCGGCGACCGCGAACCTGCTTGGCACTCTGAATCGGAATCTTCCGCTGCCCCTGGGTGATCGCAATCACCCAGACGATCACTCCGAAGAACAGCACGGCGAGAATCAGCAGCCGCTCAATACCGGTATCGGTACCGAGGCGAACCCCCTGTTCAATCGCCGGCTGAATCAGCTGGTAACCAGCCTGGGGCATACGGGCCAGAATTCCCGCCATGATCAGCAGGCTGATTCCATTCCCGATACCGTAGGCATCGATCTGCTCACCGATCCACATCAGCAGGATGGTGCCGGCGGTCATGGTGACCGTGCCGATAATATGGAAGAACCACCAGTTGTACTCCGAGAGAATGAGACTGTTGTCTGTCACTCCCAGACCACCGGACAAAGTTCGAATCCAGAAATAACTCTGTCCCAGGCAGATCACCACTGTGGCATAGCGGGTATATTCGTTGATCTTCCGGCGCCCGGCCTCACCTTCTTTCTGCAGCCGCTCCAGCGGTGGATACACACTGCCCAGCAGCTGAAAGATGATGGATGCGGAAATATAGGGCATGATGCCCAGGCCGAAGATCGTACTGTTGCCGATGTTCGACGCCGAGAACAGGGCCACCATGCCAATCAGCTGGCCGACACCCTGCTGCTGCCCCTGCAGCTGCTCCATCGTCTCCGCCATGACGGTCTGATCGATGAACGGCAGCGGGATTGCAAATCCCATTCGATAGACAGCCAGCAGACCCAGCGTCAGCAGAATCTTCTGCCGCAGCTCGGGAATACGAAAGACAAGAGTCAGCTTATTGAACATAGTGACTGCATCCTCTGATCAGCCTGGCCGGCGACGATGATCCCTCTTCGTCGAATTCTTATCACCCAAATATTTTCCGGCGGCCGACAGCAGTCAGGCCGGAATGGTTTCAACCGTTCCACCGGAACTGCGAATCTTCTCTTCGGCAGATTTGGAGAACCGATGAGCCGTCACCGTCAGCTTGCAGGTGAGCTCGCCGTCTCCCAGAATCTTGACCACGTCATACCGCCCCTTCAGCAGCCCCTTGGCGCGAAGTGTTTCGATATTGACGGTGTCGCCGCTCTCGAAGGCATGCTCCAGTTTGGCCACGTTGATTTCGGCCACGACTGTTTCGAATGCCCGGTTGCTGAAACCCCGTTTGGCGACACGGCGGGCCAGAGGCATCTGACCGCCTTCGTAGCCCTTCCGCCGCCGGGACCCCGAACGACTGAAGTAACCGTTATGTCCCCGACCACTGGTCTTGCCATGGCCGGAACCGGGACCGCGACCGATCCGCTTCCGCGGACGGTTACTCACAATCCCGCGATGCACATCATCGAGAATCATTAGACCTCAACTCCTCTCAGCCGGGCAACGTCTTCGCGAGTCCGCAGACGCTCAAGAGCATCGAACGTGGCCTTGACCACATTGATGGGGTTATTGGAACCCTTGCTCTTGGTCAGAATGTCGGTAATCCCGGCAGACTCCACAACAGAACGAACACTGGCTCCCGCGATGATGCCCGTACCAGGGCGGGCGGGCAGCAGCAGCACGCGGGAAGCCCGGAAGCGCCCTTCGATCTGATGCGGCACTGTTCCGTCAGCGATCGGCACGCTGATCATCCGCTTGCCGGCCGCCTTCACCGCTTTTTCCACGGCGAGGGGGACTTCAATGGCCTTGCCATAACCCCAGCCCACACGCCCGTTCCCGTCACCGACGACAACCATGGCGGTAAAGCTGAAGCGACGACCACCCTTGACGACGCAGGCACAGCGTCGAATCTGAATCACGCGCTCAGGCGAATCTCTGCGAGTGTCATTGGACACGGCTCTTGCTCCAGTCTGCTTCAGAAACTCAGGCCACCTTCACGGGCAGCCTCACCAAGAGCCGCCACTCGACCGTGATACTGATAAGGCCCGCGGTCGAATACAACTTCTTCAATCCCGGCACTCTTTGCACGCTCAGCCAGAACCGTACCGATGCGGGCCGCCGCAGCGCAGTTGCCCGCGGCACCTTCACCGTACAGTTCCTTCTCGTTGGAACAGGCCGAGACCAGCGTCCGACCTGTCACATCGTCAATCACCTGAGCATAGATATGCTTATTGCTCCGGAATACACACAGACGGGGACGACCATTAGCCGACCGCCGTACATGGTTACGAACACGAAAGCTTCTTCTTTCGCGCCGCAGTGCAATCCGCTTCATGACCTTCATCGAACGCGCCCCTTATGTCCTCGTCCAGCAGCTGCGACTACCCGCCTGAACCACTACCAGAGATTGATCCGCGAAGACCTGCCATCTTCATGCCGTCAGCAGGAAAGATCAGGCCGGTAATACAGAGCACCACCCACCCGAAAACACATCAACTGCCGAATGCTTTACCAGCCTTGCGGCGAACCTGCTCGCCCTGGTACCGCACACCCTTACCCTTGTAGGGCTCAGGCGGACGCACCGAACGGATATTCGCGGCAAACTGACCTGCCTTCTGCCGATCCGGGCTGCGAACCACAACATGCGTCGGGTCCGGCACCTCACAGATCACGCCTTCCGGCACGGGCAGCCGCACCGTGTTGGCAAAACCAACCTGCAGCAGCAGTTCCTTGCCCTGCAGATTGGCATTGTAACCGACACCCACAATCTCGAGCCGCTTCTCGTAGGGCGTCACCACGCCGGTGACCATGTTATTGATCAGGCTGCGGGTCAGGCCGTGCAGAGCACGACTCGGCCGTGAATCATCCGGCCGGGTCACCTGAATCTTCCGACTGTCTTCGTCATAGGCGACCGAAACGGTGGGATGCCACCGCAGATCGAGGGAACCGTGCTGGCCCTCGACGGAGATCAAGCCATTGCTGATCTTGACGGTCACACCATCCGGAACGCTGACCGGCT
>JAGQPV010000620.1 GCA_020426545.1 Planctomycetaceae bacterium | reverse complement strand
CCCCGTTACCGCATACTGCTCCGCGGGCAGGCCCTGGTTCAGCAGCGGAGGCAGGCGGAAAAGCGGAAAGTCAGAACAGGCCTGTTCCTGGTTACGCCGTCGCAAGCAGGGATGTCTTCGAATACGGGAATCGGTGTCTCAGGTACCGGTAGGAATTACAGCGGGTGCAGATTCTATGCGGGGCTGGTCTGCTGGTTGGCTGTCGGTCGGGGATTTCCGCCGCGTTTGTGAATGGACCGGGCCACCGTCAGGACGGGCCGGCTTTTTTCTGCCGGGCGGCCTCATACAGCACAATGCCCGCGGCCACGGCCGCGTTCAGCGAACTGACCTGCCCTGTCAGCGGGATCGCCACGCTGCAGTCGCACAGCTGCAGCAGCTCACGGCGAATTCCGCTGCCCTCGCTGCCGATCACAATGGCTGTGGGGAAAGAGAAACGGAACACGCCGCAGGACTGGGCTCCCCGTTCGCTGGCGGCTACCAGCTGCACGCCACGGGATCGTAATGTTTTCAGGGTCGCTTTCAGGTCCTGGCTCTCCATCAGTCGCAGGTGGTTCACTGCCCCGGCCGAACTGCGGGCCACCTGGCTGGAAACCTCGGCCTGGCCCTGCCGGCCCACATACACCGCACCAATTCCCAGAGCCTCGGCGGAACGCAGAATCGCCCCGTAATTGAAGGCGTCCTGAATGGAATCCAGAATCAGCGAGATCGGTGGCTGATCGCCCGCCAGCCCGGTTTCCGCATCCTCCAGCGGGAAGGGCTCCATCTTCGCCGCAAAGCCCTGGTGCCCCGCTGCGCCGCACTGTCTGGCCAGTACGGCCGAGGGTTCGATTCGCACGGGAACACTTTGCGTGGCGAGCAGGAGGCTCAATTCCTCCCGTTCGTCCGCAGGCAGATCGTCGGCCAGCAGCACCTCGTGGGCCGGCCAGCGGGCGGCGCGAATCATTTCCACGACGGCATGCCGCCCCCAGATCCAGCACCGCTGGTGATTTCCCATCAGGGGCCGTCCGTGCTGTCTCCGTCTGATCTTTGCCGCCATCCGCTTCGTTCACTCCTCGCCCGGTACCTGCTTCGGCTGACTGCTGAAGGGCGCTGCACAGGTTCACCGGCTGTGCCCGCCCCCGCCGTTCCTCTGGCTGCCACCGGGCACTGAGGCCGGCGGACACGCCAGAGAAGAATAACCGGACGGGGCAGAAAAAGTTACTGAGCCGGTTCCGGGCTGGCTCAGTATCCCCCGGTCGCAGGCCCGCCGCCGTGCAGAAGACAATCGAGCGGGAACAGCCCGGACATTCGCTGCAGTGCGTGTTTCCCGATTCCCGCAGTTGATTCTCTGGCCCGGTATCGAAACAATGTTTCCTCCCCGGCTGGACCGGTGTCGATATCAGGGACGGACATGCCGGAACGGCGGTTCCTTCCCTGTTCCAGAGTTCTGATCCTGATTCAGTTCCCGGGGCCTGTTCTGCAGGCTCCTGTCATCTGTTCCAGCCTCCTGTTGAATCGGTCATGCTGCAATGCGGGACGGCTGTCCCGCGGTGCCAGTATTTTCAACAGGCCGATTTCCCGATATATATCGGTCTGCTGTCAGATTCCGGAGACTCGCGGATCCGAACTCGTCTGCCCTGCTCCATGTCGGTCTGCCGTGTCATGTGCGGGCCGGAATGGGAGCCGGGGACCGTGCCTCCGGCGACAGCATCTCTGACGGGTTTTCCCGCAGAAAACAGATGGAAGACAATCCGGCAGAGTCTCAGGTTCGTCCTGCTGTGCCCGCTTCGTTTGCAGCCCACCGACCGTCTCACTGAACCAGCCATCTATCCAGCCTGCCAGGGGGAAACCTGTACCTTGCGCGAAAAGCCCCCAATCTACAACAGCGAAGAGGAACGGGAGAAGCTTCGGGCTGCTTCCCGGTTCAATGCCCAGCTGCTGGATTTCGTCCGGCCGCAGATTCGTGCCGGTATCACCACGGCAGAAATCGACACGCTGGTTCACAATTACACTCTGGACCACGGGCACACCCCCGCCTGCCTGGGTTATATGGGTTTTCCGCGGAGTGTCTGCACCAGCATCAATGAGGTCGTCTGTCATGGCATTCCCGGCCAGCAGGAACTCAAGGATGGAGACATCGTCAACATCGACCTGACGACGATTGTCGATGGCTGGTATGGCGATCAGTCCGAGACCTTTCTGATCGGCGAGGTGAGCGACGAAGCCCGGCGACTGGTCCAGATCACGTTTGATTCGCTGTATCTGGGCATTCGGGCCATCAAACCCAATGGCCGGGTGCGCGACATTGGCCAGGCCATTTACGATTATGCCACGGAGCATGGTCTGCAGGTGGTGCAGGAGTACCAGGGGCACGGCATTGGCCGCAAATTCCACCAGGAACCCGGTATTCCGCATTTCCCGTCAGACCGCGGCGGCCGCGTGCTGATTCGGCCGGGAATGTGCTTCACCATCGAGCCCATGCTCAACCTCGGGACATGGCGGACCACCGTCGATGCCGATGGCTGGACGGTCCGCACGCGGGACGGCAAGCTCTCGGCTCAGTTTGAACACACTCTGCTGATGACCGAAGATGGCCCGGAAATTCTGACGCAGACCCAGGATGGCCCGCAGGAAGGCCACCAGTTCTGAGCCTGTCTGATTTTCTGCGGAAGACCGGCTGCGGTGTCGGGCTGTATCGTGCGGAATTCGGCTGTGGCCCGCTGAAAATGTCAGCATACTGCTGAGCCACGCAGCACGAATCCCGGTCGCAATGTGGAACATGGCAGCAGCCCGACAGCATCCCGGTGAGCGAGGCACACAGCGAATGGAATCTCTGCCGACAGTCATCGATGGTCCGGTGGTCGCCATTGGCGATGTTCACGGCCAGACGGAGAAGCTGCTTCGGCTGATCGATCATCTGGAACAGGCCGGGGTTCTCGAACAGCGGGCGATCGTCTTTCTGGGCGATCTGGTCGACCGCGGGCCCGATTCCCGCGGCACGATCGACCTCGTCCTGGAACTGCTCCGCGATTTCCCGCAGGCGACTTCCGTGTGCGGTAATCACGATCTGGCCATGGCGGCCGCCCTGGGCTGGATTGAAACGCCGCCCATTGCCCGGTGGGCCTTCCGCTGGATCGATCACTACAACTCCGACGCCACCTTCCGGTCCTATGGTGTGCAGTCCAGCAATCTGAATGAACTGGACCGGGCTGTTCCCGCTCCCCATCGGCAGCTGCTCAGCGGGTTGCCCTGGGCGGTGGAGCATCCCGACTACCTGTTTGTGCATGCCGGACTCGATCCCGAAATCCCCTGGGAAGACCAGCTGGCCGCTCTCCGGCAGCCGGACTTTTCAGAGAATCGTCCCCGCTGGCTCTGCTCCCGCAAACTGGCGACCACTCCCGTGCCGGAGGACTGTCCGTTGACGGTCGTCAGCGGTCATGTTCCCGTGAAGAACGTGTTCTTTGACGAACGGCGGATTCGGGTCGATACCACAGGTGGCAGCCAGGGTGAACTGAGTGCCGTGCTGCTGCCCGAAAACCGGGTCTTTACGTCCGCGGGGGAACAGCCTGCCGGCCAGAACCGTTCGCCAATCAGCACGAGCAACCGGCCGGCCCGCACCGGCAGCAGCGGCTCCGGAACGAACTGAGACTTTCTGCAGGGGCGTGGCAGTTCAGGGCTCTGCGTGGCAGTTCAGGGC
>JAGQPV010000619.1 GCA_020426545.1 Planctomycetaceae bacterium | reverse complement strand
GATGTACTTCATCAGGAAGTACGGGCGGTGGCCATCCTGCCCGACCTGATACACGGGCACAATGCCGGGGTGAGTCAGCCGGCCGGCCGATTCGGCTTCCGCCCGGAAGCGGGCCAGATCGATCTGCGAGGCCAGCTCCGGCGAGCTGATCATCTTCAGCGCGACGATACGGTTGAGACTTCGCTGCCGGGCGCGGAAGACCACGCCCATTCCGCCCCGGCCGATTTCCTCCAGCAGCTCGCAGTCGCCAATCATCATGCCGGGGGCCAGCAGTCCGGCTCCCTGCGAACCACCTCCAGAGCCTGAGCCATCGAGACCGGAACCGCCTGAACCCGGAACCGCGGATTGACCGGTACCGGCGGCGGGCTGGCGGGATAATGTCTCCACCGCGGAATCGCGGCACAGGCTGCCGAAGTTGTCGGCCAGCTGCAGTGTGGCCCACAGTGAACGCAGTTCGTCGGCCAGTTCCGGGTGCTGGGCGAGTTTTGATTCCAGATCGACGCGGCCCGCCCCTTCCCGCGCCTCGCGGGACAGTTCGTCCAGCAGCGCGGCCAGCAGTTCGTCGCGCGCTTCGTCTTCCGCGGATGCCTCTGACAGGCGGCGGGCTCCGCTGCTCATAGCTGTTCCGTCAATCTGCTGTTCATGGCTGATCCGTTTCTCTGCTGCTCATGCCTGATCCGTGAAATCGGCTTCGCCGGCTTCGTCCGTGGCCAGCATGCTCCGCAATCGCCGCAGGGCCCGCAGGTGCCGCATGCCGGCCGCCGGTTCGCTCAGCCCCAGGGCCTGGGCGACTTCGGAATTGCCCAGCTGTTCGTAATGCCGCATCAGCAGAATATCGCGGTCGTCTTCGGGCAGCTGATCGAGGGCCGCCAGAAAGCGGTCCTCCAGTTCCCGGCGAAGCGAGGCCGCGGCCGGGGTGAGTTCAGGATCGACCAGCTGCACCATCATCCCGCGGAGCGAGTCGTCGACCTGACGGCTGGCTTCCAGAGAACGCTCCCGGTCGACGCTCCGCCGCTGCGCGCCGCGGTGCCGGCGGTGCATGTCGATCATGCGGTCTTTGGCCAGCTGCCGCAGCCACAGGTGAAACGGCATCCGCCCGTCCTCGATGAACTGACCGAGGCGGTTGCTGGCTTCCAGCAGCACATCCTGCACGACATCGCTGGCATCGACCCGGCGGGAAACGGCCCGATCCAGCCGCAGCTGAATCAGCTGCCGCAGGGAGTTGCGGTGCTTTTCGAGCAGGGCGTTAATCGCCTGCTGGTCGCCGGTGCCGGCTTCCCGCAGAAGCTGCTGCGTTTCTTCGCTGTTGGGCCACATGCAGAGAAACTCATCGTGCCGGGGGAGGTTCCGCCCGGTCGCGTCCGGCGGGCGGCTGTCGTATGCTGTTCATCGAGTATACCGGCCAGCCGTCGGGGAAATACACCGCTGTCGGAACATGGCAACCTGGCACGGCCGTACGACAGCCCGAATCCGCAGGGAATTTTCGCTCATGTCTGCCACTGAAGCTCTGGATGGTCTGCGTTCCCGCGTGCTGGCCCGGTTCCCGCTGCTGTTTCTGCAGACTCCCGAAGAACGCCGCTGGGAGAACGAACTGGCCACATTGGCCGATGAACTCGACCGCGGGCTCGTCAGCTGGACGGCGACTGCCGGGCTGCTGCCGGCCCTGAACGACCGGGTCGATACCCGCGACCCCGAGGCATTACTCAAACAGATTGCCGAATGGCCGACCGACCATCTGTTTCTGCTGCACGACTTCCAGCCGTGGCTGGACGACCCGCGGATTGTTCGCCAGCTGCGCGATCTGACGGACGAACTGGCCCGTGACCGCAAGACGCTGCTGCTGATGGGCACGGCCTACGAGGTGCCCGTCGATCTGCAGCGGGATTCGGTCGTGATCACGCTGCCCCTGCCTGGCCTGGAGGAACTGCGGCCCGCCCTCTCTGCCGTACTCGATGAACTGGCCACCAGCGAAGGCGGCACACCTGGCGGGCGTTTGCGGTGTACCCCCGAGGAAGAAGACCGGCTGCTCAAGGCGGTGCTGGGGCTGACGCTCAATCAGGCTGCCAGTGCCTGGCGACGCGGGCTGCTGGGTAAAGACGCGCTGGACGACGACGTGTTCGCGCTGCTGGTCTCTGAGAAAAAGAGCATGATTCAGGGCTCCGACCTGCTCGAATTCTACGAGCTGGAAGAAGGCGTGGGCGATGTGGGCGGCCTCGATGAACTGAAAGAGTGGCTGCGACAGCGGGCGGAAGCCTTCGGCCCCAGGGCCCGCGAGCAGGGTATTCCGGCTCCGCAGGGCGTGCTGCTGCTGGGTGTGCAGGGCTGCGGAAAAAGTCTGACCGCCCGGGCCACGGCCCGGCTGCTGAGTTTTCCCCTCGTCCGGCTGGATGCTTCGAGCCTGCTGGGTTCCGAACGGGGTTCGTCTGAAAAGAACATGCGGGAAGTGCTGCACCTGGTGGAGACGATTGCCCCGGCGGTGTTGTGGCTCGATGAAATTGAGAAGGGCTTTGCCGGTTCCGACGGGGAGTCCGGCGGCGATGCCACCATGCTGCGGCTGGTGGGCCGGTTCCTCACCTGGATGAGCGAGCAGAAGGCGGATGTGTTCGTGGTGGCGACGGCGAACTCGGTGAATAACCTGCCGCCGGAAATGCTGCGGCGGGGCCGGTTCGACGAACTGTTTTTTATCGACCTGCCCAACTACCACGAGCGGCTGCACATTTTCTCGATTCATCTGAAACGTCGGGGGTGGAACCCGGAAAAGTACGATCTGGAAAGCCTGGCCAGCCAGACGGAAGGCTTCAGCGGGGCAGAGATCGAACAGGTGATTGTGGCCGCCATGCTCGATGCCTTCGGACATGGTGGCGTGCTGAGCCAGGCCGACCTGGAAGCCTCCCGCGAGCAGACGGTGCCGCTGTCGGTCACGATGGAAGAGAAGGTGTTCGAGCTGCGGGAATGGGCCCGGCCCCGCTGCCGGCCCGCCACGCCCGACAGCCGCGTGATGCAGATGCTGGAGGAAGAACAGCGTTCCGTCGAGGCCACGCCCGAGGCCGAACAGGAAGTGCCCCGCTGGGTGCAGCTGGCCGAACACGGGCAGTTGCCCGGGGCGGTGGTCGAGCTGATTCGCGGGCAGGATTCGATCAGCTTTGCCGATCTGCAGCGGCAGCTGGGCGAGTACGTTTCCGTCGAGGGAGACCTCGGCCTCGCGCTGAAGGCCGACCCGAACACCGTGTTGTGGGTGGGACTTGATCCGAAGCTGGCCGAAGTGCTGGCAAAGCTGATCAACGGTCGCAAGTTGTACTGTCACCCCGAGCCGTCCGCTGCCGCTCAGCCGCCGGATGGTACCAAACTGCCACAACTGGACGAACTGCCCGAGGAACGGGCCGAAAAACCGTCCTGGCTGCCGGTGGTGCTGCGGGACCTGCCGCCGGAAGATCCGGAAGCCCGGCTGACCCGCGTGGCCCGCATGAAGCTGAGCCGGTGACGGAGGGAAGGACGAAGGAAGACCACGCCCTTCCCGCTGGTCAGGGACGTGCCACCCGACGGGTATTGGTCGGTGGTCGGGGTTTCAGGGAGCAGGGAAGTGAAGACACTGCTGGGCAAGCCCAATCCTGTTCGGCACGAAATTTGCGCTGTGAAGGAGGTATCGTATTCTGCTGCCGTTTTGACAGGAAGGGCGG
>JAGQPV010000061.1 GCA_020426545.1 Planctomycetaceae bacterium | reverse complement strand
CTGGCCGTGCGGTACGCCCCGTGGTGGCTGAACACGGAAGTGCTGCGACCGGAATCTGCGGAACGCGAGCGGATGTGCCGGGAATCGGGCAAGAGCGATAACCTGGTGCCCTCCATGCCGCGGGATGTGTACGACAGCCTGCCTTCAGAAGTTCAGCCGCTGTACGCCCACTGGATCCGACACGAACCAGTTGTGTGAAGCAGCGGTATGAGCCAGCGGGACAGCCGCCCGTTAAACCGCCCCCTAATGACAGGAGCCCGCATTCCGTCCACGAAGGACAGAGTGCGGGCTCTATGTAAACCACAGCGGAATGAAAATCCCGCCACGGGCTGGCTCTGACTGAATTCCCCGGAAGCATCCGGTTCGCTGACAGCCTGAAGCGGAGCCTGTTTTCAGCTCACACCATCAGACTGCAGCGATTGAAAACACTTCTGTGGCCCGTGTGGCCACGGTTCCTGTCACGGCCTCATCAGGCCTCTTAGCGATGATGCCAGTGACCGGTCCGGTGGTAGTCGTAATGACCGGGGACATAGTGGTAATGGTCGTAGTGCCGCTGGAAGCCACCCGGGTGGTAATCGTAATGACTGGTGTCGTGCCAGTAGCTCCGCCCGCGATGTCCGTAATCGTAGTTGCGGTAGCCGTAGTTCCGGTGACCGTGACCGCGGTGGCCGTAGCCACTGTAGTGACGATGCCCGCTGCCGACATGAACCCGGCTTCCGCCCAGATTCAGCGACAGTCCAAAGCCTCCCGCCTCCGCTGTTCCGGAAGTGAGTGTCAGGGCAGCTGCCAGTGCGATGCCCGTCATCATGATGTTACGAGTCTGTTTTCTCATGGCTGGTGCCCCTTCTCGATGACTGTTGTTCCTGTTCCCTGCGAACTCCTCGAGTTGTGCCTCTGACAACTCGTTTTCACATTCGTTGTGATGCGGAAGAAAGGAAGCGAACGACATGCCAAATCTGCCGGTCGGCGCGTAACCCATTGCAGCATCACCACATATTGACACTTCGCCCACGCCAGGGGACTCTGCGGACTGTCGCGATTCGGTAATTTGCGCCATCAATTCCGCGACAGTCTGCGGCCCTGGCCGACGGACTGGCCGCTGGGCGAACAGCTCGGAACCGGCTGCCGGCTGCCCCGAAACAATGATCCGGCTGTCTGTGCATCTGTCCGGGCGGAAATCCGCCGCCGGGGAAACATTAGGTGGACTTTTCGCCGGGATGGCGCTTATCATCAGTAATGGTCAATGGGTTCTCGCGGGTTTCCTGTTGAAAGGGAACGGCGGGAATTCCACAATCCAGCCCTGACAGGGCTTTATGTGCTGATTTCCCTCACCTGCCATGCCTGCGGTTTTGCGTTTGAGGTGGACCAGCGATTCGCAGGTCGCACCGGCAAATGTCCGAACCCCGACTGCGGGCGACGGTTCATTGTTCCCCGGCTGAGCACTCCGCCGACATCGCCAGAAACCCCCGCAGCCCGGCGCAGTACCCGGTCTGCCGCAGACTCCACGCCTGAAAACCTCACTCGCCTGCCACGCCGCAACCGCCCGCCTGGCAGGCAACCCGCAGCTGCTGCTCGCCGGTCACCAGCCGGTGCGACGGCCGCCCGCAACATCCCGCCTGAAATCGAACCGTCCCGCCCTGCTCAGGGGTGGAAGGTCTGGAAGAGACTCTCTGTGACCGCAGCAATTGGCTTTTCCGGTGCGCTGGCGACTGCCGGCCTGCTGCTGGCTCTGGCTGGCGGCAGTCCGCAGACCGGGCCCGCCCCGCAATCAGGAGACAGCACCGCTGTCGCGGACGTTCAAGCCACGGCCACGTTGGCTGAAGGGACGGACGCGGGTGCTTCCCCTGCTTCTGACACGCAGGAATCCGTCAGTGGCATTCGCCTGGAACCCGTGCGGGTTGAGAAACCGGGTGCCGGGCCAGGCGGGGAAGCGGGGGCCGGCTGGAAGCAGACACTGCAGCCCTTCATGCAGAAATACTGCATCAGCTGCCATGGCACCGACGTGCAGGAAGCGGGTCTCAATCTGGAGAAGTTCGGCAGTTTTGCCGAGGCCTCCGCCAGTCGGCAGACGTGGCGGAAGATGATCGAGTTCCTGAATCTGGGGCTGATGCCACCGGAAGACAGCGACCCGATGCCAGCGGCGGACGAAACGAAGGCTGTGATCGACGCCATCGAAACGATGTTCTTCCGGGTGGACTGTGAAATCGTGCACGATCCGGGTCGGGTGACCATCCGTCGGCTGAACCGCTCGGAATATAACAACACGATTCGCGACCTGGTGGGTGTGGACTTCAAACCTGCTGCCGATTTCCCCTCAGACGATGTGGGGTACGGATTCGACAATATTGGCGATGTCCTCTCACTGCCGCCGCTGCTGATGGAAAAATATCTGGCCGCGGCCGAGCAGATTACCGATGCAGCTATTCTGGTGGGAGATCCCTCCCAGCTGACGAAGCAGCACCGCCCGGCGATGGAACTGGATGCCACCGGCGGTGTGGGCGGTGCCGTGGGCGAAGGCTTCCGCAGCATCAACTCGGTGGGGGCGGTCTTCGGCGAATACGAATTCCGCCAGCCGGGCCGGTATGTGCTGCGGGCCAGGGTGCAGGCCGATCAGGCCGGGCCCGACAAGGCAAAAGTCGCGTTCCTGTTCGACGGCAAACCCGTCGCCACCCATGAGGTGAATGAACACCTGACGCCGCAGGAAGTAGAAACAGAGATTGAAATCGGCGGAGATACGGGCCGCACCACCGGAAAGCACCAGATCGATTTCCGCTTTCTCAACGACTACTACATGCCGAAGGCCAAGAACCCGAAAGATCGCGACCGGAACATTTCCGTCGCCTGGGTGGAAGTGCAGGGGCCGCTCGGCGTGGAGACTCCCTACCCGGAAACCCACACCCGTATTCTGTTTGTTACCCCGGGACCGGAACTGACCGCCACCCAGGCAGCCACGAAGATTCTGACCCGGTTCGCCACCCGTGCCTGGCGGCGTCCGGTTGCCGCTGCCGAGGTCAATGGAATTGTGCAGCTGGTCGACCAGGCCATTCAGGATGGCGAATCATTCGAAGAGGCCATTCAGTATGGCGTGCAGGCGGTGCTGGTTTCGCCGCACTTCCTGTTCCGCGTGGAAAGCACACCGATTCCCGACGACCCCAGCCGCAAACACCAGATCGGCAGTTACGAACTGGCCAGCCGGCTGTCCTACTTTCTGTGGAGCAGCATGCCGGATGATGAACTGTTCCGCCTGGCGGAAGCGGGCACGCTGGCCGAGCCGGAGGTGTTGCGGAAACAGGTCCAGCGGATGCTGGGTGATGAACGGGCCCGCTCTCTGGTGAAGAATTTCGGCGGGCAGTGGCTGAACCTGCGGAACCTGGATGAGGTCACGCCGAACCGCACCCAGTTTCCCGTTTACAATGATGAACTCCGGGACGATATGCGGCGGGAAACCGAGGAGTTCCTCGCCGATATGGTGCGGAATGACGGCAGCCTGCTCGACCTGCTCGATGCGCGGCACACTTTCCTCAACGAGCGGCTGGCGAAGCTGTATGGCATCGACGGCGTGAAGGGCGATGAGTTCCGCCGGGTTTCGCTGGAAGGCACCCAGCGGGCCGGCGTGCTGACCCATGCCAGCATCCTGACCTTAACTTCCGACCCGACCAAGACATCGCCCGTGAAGCGGGGCAAGTGGATCATGGAGAACATCCTGGGCACACCACCTCCTCCACCGCCTCCGAACGTGCCCGAGCTGGCCGCGACGGAAAAGGCCAACCCCAAAGCCACCCTGCGGGAGCAGCTGGCTCTGCACCGGGAAAGCCCGGGCTGTGCCTCCTGCCACAAGGTGATGGACCCGCTGGGATTTGGGTTTGAAAATTTCGATGCCATCGGACGGTGGCGAACGGAAGACCGGGGCCACCCGATTGATTCCTCCGGAAAACTGCCCGGAGGCGAAGAGTTCAGCGGAGCCGTGGAACTGACGGGCGTGCTCCGTGGTCGCGAACAGCAGTTCAGCCGTCACTTCACCCGGGCCCTGCTGACCTATGCACTGGGACGCGGACTCGAATACTATGATGAATGCGCCGTCGATCAGCTGACAGAATCTCTGCGGACGAATGGACATCGCTTCTCTGTACTGGTGAGTGAGATCGTGTTGAGCGATCCCTTCCTGATGCGGCGTGGCGAAGGAGGCAGCAACCGATGAAATTCTCATTCAATACACGTCACGCTCTGGGTCGCCGTTCGTTCCTGCGGGGTGTGGGTGCCACCATGGCCCTGCCGCTGCTGGAATGCATGCAGGTTCCGTCGCTGGCCGCTGCGGCGGGTTCAGCCGCCGGGCCGGCAGCCCCGGTACGGGCCGCCTTTGTGTTCTTCCCCAACGGGTGCATTCAGGATGCCTGGCGCCCCTCCGGTGAGGGGAAAGAATGGCAGCTCAGCAAGACGCTGGCTCCGCTGGAAGACCTCAAGGACGATGTCATCGTCTTCGGTAATCTGGCGCAGAACAACGGGCGGGCTCTGGGCGATGGAGCGGGCGACCATGCCCGCTGTGCCTCGTCCTATCTGACGGGTGCCCACCCGGTGAAGACCGACGGGGCCGATATTCATGTCGGCGAGTCGATCGACCAGTTTGCCGCCCGGCATGTCGGGTTCCGCACCCGGCTGCCTTCGCTGGAAATCGGCATCGACCGGGGACGGAACGCGGGCAACTGCGATTCCGGCTACAGCTGCGCGTATTCTTCCAACATCTCCTGGAAGTCGCCCACCACGCCGATGGCCAAGGAAATCCGGCCGAAACTCGTGTTCGAGCGGCTGTTCCGCCCCAATTACGACGAAAAGCGGGACCGCTACCGCCGCAGCATTCTGGATCTTGTCGCAGCCGATGCCAGCCAGCTGCAGCAGAAACTCGGCCGGACCGACCGCCGCAAAATCGACGAGTACTTCACCAGCGTGCGTGAGATCGAACAGCGGCTCGAACGGGCCGCCACCGCAGCCAAACTGGAGCCGCCCGAGTTCGATCTTCCCGAGGGTGCCCCCCGGGACTACGAGCAGCATGTCCAGCTGATGTACGACCTGATGCTGCTGGCCTTCCAGACCGATACCACCCGCATTGCCACCTTCATGCTGGGCAACGCGGGCAGTAACCGGGCCTATACGGAAGTTGGTGTGAAGCAGGGCTGGCACAGCCTGTCGCATCACCAGAACAAACCCGAAAACACCGACCCGCTGCAGAAGATCGATCATTACCTGATCCAGCAGCACGCCCGCTTCCTCCGCAAACTGCGGGAGACTCCCGAGGGCGAAGGCAACCTGCTCGACAACTCGATGATCGTGTACGGCAGCGGCCTGGGCGACGGAAACCGGCATTCGCACCATGACCTGCCGATCCTGTTCGCCGGCAGGGGCGGCGGCACGATCGAGACCGGCCGGCACGTCCACTTCCAGCACGAGACACCACTGAACAACCTGTTCCTGTCGATGCTCGACCGGATGGGTTCGGAGCAGCCCCGGTTTGGCGACAGCACGGGCCGGCTGAAACAGCTGGGCTGACGGTTCCAAAGGAGGCCGTGTGCAGAGCCCGCTCTGAACCTGCCTGCCTGCCAGGGAGGGATTGCGGGACACCCGGCCAGAGGTCACCCCGGGAAAACTGAACGTTTCCACCACGAAACCCCGTTCTTCGGATTCTGCCGGAGGACGGGGTTCTTTCGTTGCGCAGCGGCACGGCACCGAACGGGCGGCTCTCATTTGCTTGACTTGCCGGGGATCTGCTGGTTAGAGTGGCCGCTTCGCAAATCTTTATAGTGTTTCGGGCAGTCCATCGGCATTCCCAATAATGCCCTGCTGGCAGCGGCAGACACCGGTTTTCAGTACCGGCACAGCCACTGGGCCCCTGCGAATACTGCAGCCAGCACTGCTTGCCCACAGATTGTGACGGGTGGAGTTCCGCGGTTCGGTCGGGAGTGCGATTTCCTCAGGAAATCGTGTGGGTACTCCAGGCCGCAGCCTGAGATCACACCCCGACCAGGGCAGCAGACGATCAGGCTCCCGAAAATCCAGCGGCCAGGACAGTGCTCGTTCCAGGCTTAAGCTGCGGACAGTGGAATGACCGAGGTGCGCAGACGATCCCGCTGTGGGATTCGTGCGACCGACGCTTCTGCCCTCCGCGGTCTGAGAGTCAGCAGCGATGCACTGGCCAGGCACAGTACCAGGAAAAGAGAACACGAGCGGTCGAATACGGCCGCCTGAGAATCGGGCCGGGGTATGCATCTGCGGAATGCGGAAATCTTCTGTGATGTGGCAGCCTTCCGCAGCATCTCGCGCGCGGCCGAGGTGCACCACGTCTCGCAGCCTTCCGCCAGCCAGGCCGTCAGCCAGCTGGAGAAGGATCTGGCTGTTCAGCTGATTGACCGTTCCCGCCGCCCGCTGGAACTGACTCCCGCCGGTCAGAAGTGCTACGAGGGGTTCCGCGAACTGCTGGGCCTGTATCGGCAGATTCGGGATCAGGTTCATGGCCTGAAAGATGTCGTTTCCGGCCGGGTGCGCGTCGCTTCGATCTATTCCGTGGGCCTGCTGCAGCTGGATGCCTGCGTTCGCGAATTCGAGCGGGCCTGGCCCTCCATTGAAGTGCAGGTCGACTATCTGCACCCCGATTCCGTCTACCAGCGGATCTCCGACGACGAGACCGATTTCGGCCTGGTTTCGTTCCCCCAGCATGGCGGAGAGTTCGCCAGCATTCCCTGGCGGGAACATTCCCTGGTGCTGGTTGTTCCGCCGGGACACCGGCTGGCCGAGTACAGCGACGGCATTGCCCCGGAACTGCTGGAAGACGAAGACTTCGTGGCTTTCACCACCGAGCTGACCATTCGCCGGCGGATTGACCGCTGGCTGAAGCAGGCCAGAATTGCGGTGAATGTGATGCACGAGTTCGACAACATCGAAAACATCAAGCGGGGAGTGGAGGCCGGCACCGGGGTCTCTCTGCTTCCGCGGCCAGCCGTCGAGCGGGAAGTCCGCTCGGGCAGCCTGTTGGCGGTTCCCGTCTGCGGTGTGAACTGGACACGCCCGCTGGGCATTGTCCATCGGCGGCATAAGTCGCTCAGCCGGGCGGCAACTCTGTTCGTTGAGTTCCTGCAGAATTATCCGGAACCCGAACTGGCCGGCTCCCCGCAGCCCGCACAGCAATCTGTTCCGGCAGCAGAGACGGCCCCCGAATCGGACTCTGCCCGCACCACTGCAGCGACTGCCAGGACTGCTGCTGTCCCCGCTGCGAACACCAGCCCCGTGGCCAGTGTCGATCCGTCTGCAGGGCAGGCGGAACACGCAGGCCAGGTCGAACCCGGCGGCCCGCATTCGGCCCGCCATCTTTCCGGCAGGAGGGCCAGGTCATGAACCTGCTTCTGCCGACTTCCATGCTGCCGGCGCTGGCTCTCCGCCGAACGGCCTGAACCTGATTTCGGGCCTTTCGGCTGACAGCCGCACCAGACCTGTGCCCTTTCCGGGGGCACTCCCCGGATCAGGACACGCCCTGGTCCCGATGGTTTCTGTTTGAGAGAAACGGTTGAGTTATGAGCAAACCAGACCCCCTGCAGTCAGCCGCATCCATCGCCTCTTCCACCGTTCGCGATGATTCGTCTGCCTCTGCTGCTGTTGCGGCAGCCGGCTGGCGGCCCACGTCGCCTGCGCTTCGGGGCGAGGCGACTCTGTACGATCCGCAGTTCGAACACGATGCCTGCGGAATCGGCTTCGTGGCGAATATTCGCGGGGAACGGTCCCGGCAGATCGTGGTCGATGGCGATCAGATCCTGCGGCACATGCTGCACCGGGGTGCCTGCGGCTGCGAACCGAACACGGGCGATGGGGCCGGTATTCTCACCGGCATGCCGCACGAATTCCTCGCCCGCGTGGCGCGGGAAGAGGCCGGTATCGAACTGCCCGAGCCAGGCCGGTATGCCGCGGGCCTCGTGTTCCTGCCGAACGATGAAGACAGCCGGGCCCTGTGCCGCCAGACCGTTGAAGACCTGGTGGCCGCGCAGGGACAGCAGGTGCTGGGCTGGCGAACCATTCCCACCGATGCCGACACGGCCGATATCGGTCCTTCCGCACGGGCCTGCCTGCCCGCGACTGAGCAGCTGTTCGTGGCCGCCGTCGATGGCATCGACCAGGCTTCGTTCGACCGGCAGCTGTTCGTCGTCCGCAAGCTGGCCAGCCACCGCCTCCGCACGGGCGAGCTGTCTTCCCGGCTGAAGAAGCCGCTCGACTTCTACATCTGCTCGCTGTCCAGCCGGATTCTGGTCTACAAGGGCATGCTGACGCCCTTCCAGGTGATGCCGTTCTTCAAAGACCTGCAGGCCGACGACTACATCAGCCACATGGCGATGGTTCATTCGCGGTTCTCGACGAACACCTTCCCCAGCTGGGACCGTGCTCAGCCCAACCGCTACATGAGCCACAACGGCGAAATCAACACGCTCCGCGGCAACGCGAACTGGCTGACGGCCCGGCAGGGCATCATGGAAAGTGGCCTGTTCGGCGACGACCTGGAGAAGCTGTTCCCCATCATCGAAAAGGAATGTTCCGACTCGGGCAACTTCGATAACGCCCTCGAGCTGCTGGTGCATGCCGGCCGCAGTCTGCCCGAAGCTGTGATGATGATGATTCCCGAGGCATGGCAGAACCACCATGCCATGTCGGAAGAGAAGCGGGCCTTCTACGAATACCATTCGGCCCTGCAGGAACCGTGGGACGGACCGGCTTCCATCTGCTTCAGCGATGGTCAGTGCATCGGTGCCGTGCTCGACCGCAACGGTCTGCGGCCCAGCCGGTATTACGTCACCCACGATGGCCGCGTGATCATGGCCAGTGAAGTCGGCGTGCTGCAGGTGGAACCGGAGAATGTGAAGCTCCGCGGCCGTCTGCAGCCGGGCCGCATGTTCCTGGTCGATTTTAACCAGGGTCGCATCATCGAGGACCAAGAACTCAAGCACGATGTGGCCACCCGGCGGCCCTACGCCACCTGGCTGCAGCGTCAGCGGCTGCGGCTGAAGGAACTGCCCGCGGCCACTCCGCCGGCGGCCTATTCTCCCGCCGCGCTGACCACCCGCATGCGGGCTTTCGGCTATTCCTCCGAAACGCTGCAGTTCATGCTGCTCCCGCTGATCAAGGCAAAGAAGGACCCCATCGGCTCCATGGGAGACGATGCGGCCCTGGCCTGCCTGAGCGACAAGCCCCGACTGCTGTACGATTACTTCCGCCAGCTGTTCGCCCAGGTGACCAACCCCGCGATCGATTCGATCCGCGAGGAAGTCATCATGTCGCTGGAATGCTTCATCGGCCCGGAAGGCAACCTGCTGGAGACTTCCGAAGAACACTGCCACCGGCTGGCGGTGCCTCATCCGATTCTGACTGATGAAGATCTGGCCGCCATCCGCCAGCTGGACTATCGCGGCTGGACGACAGCCACCATCGATATCACCTTCCCCCGCAGCGAGGGCGAAGCCGGCCTGACCGCCGCCCTGGATCGCATCTGTGAAGAGGCCACCCAGGCCATTACCGCCGGGCACAGTCTGCTGGTTCTGTCGGACAGAAACGTCAGTGCCGACCGGGTCGCTCTCAGCTCGCTGCTGGCCTGCGGCTGCGTGCATCACCACCTTGTGCGGACCGAACAGCGGACACGGATTGGCCTGGTGCTGGAAACCGGTGAGGCACGGGAAGTCCACCATCACTGCCTGCTGACCGGATACGGGGCCGATGCCATCAACCCCTACCTGGCATTCGCCGCGCTGCGGCAGTCCCGGGCAGATGGCATCCTCGATGCGGACAAGTGGACCGACGAGAAAATCGTGGCGGCCTACCGCAAGGGCGTGGCGATGGGCATGCTCAAGGTGATGGCCAAAATGGGCATCTCCACATTGCAGTCGTACAAGGGGGCTCAGATTTTCGAAGCCCTCGGTCTCGACCACGATGTGGTCGACCGCTGCTTCGCCGGCACGGCCAGCCGGATCCGCGGTGTTGACTTCTCGATTCTCACCCGCGAAGCCTTCCTCCGGCACGAAGAGGCCTGGCCCGCGGCCGACTCCGTGGAAACCAACGGAGACCTGGCGAACCCCGGTCAGTTCCACTGGCGGAAAACGGGCGAAAAGCACGCCTGGAACCCACATACGATTTCCAGCATTCAGGCGGCGGCCCGTAACGGCGACCGCACCGCCTACGAGCGGTTCTCCAGCCTGGTGAACGAGCAGGTCAGCCGGGAATGCCACCTGCGGGGCATGCTGCAGTTCCGGGAAGGGGATGCCATTCCCCTCGATGAAGTCGAACCCGCCAGCGAAATCGTCAAACGGTTCTGCACCGGTGCGATGAGCTACGGCTCCATCTCGCGGGAAGCCCACGAATCGCTGGCCGTGGCGATGAACCGCATCGGCGGCAAGAGCAACACAGGCGAAGGCGGCGAAGATTACGCCCGCTTCCAGCCGCTGCCCAATGGCGATTCCCGCCGTTCGGCCATCAAGCAGGTGGCTTCGGGCCGGTTCGGTGTGACCTCGTGGTACCTCACCAATTCCGACGAGCTGCAGATCAAAGTCTCCCAGGGTGCCAAGCCCGGTGAAGGCGGCGAACTGCCTGGTCATAAGGTGAACAATGTGATTGCCGCCACCCGGCATTCCACGCCGGGCGTGGGGCTGATCAGCCCGCCTCCGCATCACGACATCTATTCGATTGAAGACCTGGCTCAGCTGATCTTCGACCTGAAGAATGCCAACCCGCGGTCACGCATCAGCGTCAAGCTGGTCTCTGAAGTGGGTGTCGGCACGATTGCCGCGGGAGTGGCCAAGGGCCATGCCGACAACATCCTGATTTCCGGTGCTTCCGGAGGGACGGGGGCTTCGCCGCTGACGAGCATCAAGCATGCTGGCCTGCCCTGGGAACTGGGCATTGCCGAGACGCACCAGACCCTCGTCATGAACGACCTCCGCAGCCGGGTGCGACTGCAGACCGACGGGCAGATCAAGACGGGCCGCGATGTGGCCATTGCCTGTCTGCTGGGAGCGGAAGAGTTCGGCTTTGCCACCGCCCCGCTGATCACGCTGGGCTGCATCATGATGCGGAAGTGCCATCTCAACACCTGCCCGGTGGGCATTGCCACCCAGGATCCGGAACTCCGCAAGAAGTTCACCGGCAGCCCGGAGCATGTGGTGAATTACCTGTTCATGGTGGCCGAGGAAACCAGGCAAATCATGGCTCGGCTGGGTTTCCGCACCATCAATGAAATGGTGGGCCGCAGCGACATGCTGGAAGTGGATGAAACGCAGCGGCACTGGAAGTCGAAAAACATCGACCTGACCGCCGTGCTGACTCCGGCCCGCAGGGCCCATGAGGGAGTGGAAACCTACTGCACCCGCACGCAGGACCACGGCCTGGAGGAAGTTCTCGACAACGAGTTGATTCGCCAGTCGTGGGTGGCCCTGAATGAAGGCCAGCCGGTGCGGTTTCCGATGGAAGTGGAAAACATCGACCGGGCGTTCGGCACCATGCTGAGCCATGAAGTCTCGCGGAAGTGGGGCGAGCACGGTCTGAAGGACGGTTCGATTCATATCGACTGCCGTGGTTCGGCCGGTCAGTCGCTGGGGGCCTGGCTGGCCGGTGGTATCACCATCGAGCTGGAAGGCGACGCGAACGACTACGTGGGCAAGGGCCTGTCGGGCGGACGGATCATCATTCGTCCGCCGGCAGCCGCCACCTTCAACCCGGCGGAGAACGTCATCATCGGCAATGTGGCGCTGTACGGAGCCGTGCAGGGTGAGGCTTACTTCCGGGGCCGGGCGGCGGAGCGGTTCTGTGTGCGGAACTCGGGCGCACGGGCCGTGATTGAAGGAGTGGGCGACCACGCCTGCGAATATATGACGGGCGGCCGGGTGGTGGTGCTGGGAGAAACGGGCCGCAACTTCGCCGCCGGCATGTCCGGTGGTGTGGCCTATGTTTACGACCCGCACGACCAGTTCCGCCTGAACTGCAACCTGGGCATGGTGGAGCTGGAACCCGTCACCGCTGCGGCCGATGAGGCCGAGCTGAAAGAACTCATCGAACAGCATCAGCGGTACACGGACTCTGATGTGGCGGCCAGCCTGCTGGCAGACTGGAAGAACAGCCTCTCGAAATTCGTCCGGGTGATGCCCGTCGATTACAGGAGAGCGCTGGAAGAGCAGGCCGCCGAACTGCAGCAGCAGGCGGCTGGTGTGGGTTCCACCACCACCGAGCCGGTCGCCGGCAGCTGAGACGGAAACGGCACGGGCCACGGAAGGCCTCCGCTGAAAGGTCAGCAGGCGCTCCAGGCAACAGGGCGCAAGTCGAGGATGAGGGGTTCTGGTTCTCCGCGCAGCCGCTAAGGTTTCGCGGGGTTCCCACAGTCGGCAGCCCCCATGAAAAGCTCGAACAGAGCACAAACTTCCTTCGGGTCAGATGGCATTACGATGGGCAAGCCCACAGGTTTCATGGAATTTTCCCGGCAGACTCCCCACGATCGGGATCCGGAGCTGCGGATCCTGGACTGGAACGAGTTTCACGAGCACATGCCCGTGCCCGAACTGCAGAAGCAGGGCGGTCGCTGCATGGACTGCGGTGTTCCGTTCTGTCACACGGGCGATCTGATCTCCAACATGGCCAGCGGCTGCCCGGTGAATAATCTGATTCCCGAGTGGAACGACCTGATCTACCGCAATCGCTGGCGGGAAGCCCTCGATCGTCTGCACAAGACGAACAACTTCCCGGAATTCACCGGGCGGGTCTGCCCCGCGCCGTGCGAAGGTTCCTGCGTGCTGGGGATCATCGAACCGCCGGTGACCATCAAGAACATCGAATGCGCCATCATCGACCGGGGCTTTGAAGAAGGCTGGGTGGTACCGCAGCCGCCGGAACATCTGACCGGCAAGTCGGTCGCGGTGATTGGCTCCGGTCCGGCCGGGCTGGCCTGTGCCCAGGAACTGCGGCGGGCCGGCCACGAAGTCACCGTCTTCGAGCGCAGTGACCGCATCGGCGGACTGCTGATGTACGGCATTCCCAACATGAAGCTGGAAAAGCACGTCGTCGAGCGGCGGGTGCAGCAGATGCGGGATGAGGGAGTCGTCTTCCGCACCAGCGTGGAAATTGGCCGCGATGTGCAGGCCACCGAGCTGGTCGATCAGTTCGATTCGGTCGTGCTGTGCACGGGGGCCACCGCGCCGAATGACTTCTTCGCCAGCACGCCCGGCCGCGAACTGAAGGGCATTCACTTCGCGATGGACTTCCTCCATGCGAATACGAAAAGCCTGCTCGACTCCAGCCACGCGGACGGCAACTATCTGTCGGCGAAAGATAAAGACGTCATCGTGATTGGTGGCGGTGATACCGGCACCGACTGCATCGGCACGTCGCTCCGTCACGGGTGCCGCAGCCTGGTAACTTTTGAAATCGTGCAGAAGCCACCCTTTGAGCGGGCGGCCAACAATCCCTGGCCCGAGTGGCCCCGTATTCTGCGGGTGGATTACGGCCACGAGGAAGCGGCGGCGAAGTTCGACTATTCGACATTCCCCGGCAAGAAGCACCCCGACGATCCCCGTGAATTCTCGATTCAGACCGTCGAATTCCTGGGCGACAGCGAGGGCAACCTGACGGGCGTGAAGACCGTCGAGGTCGACTGGGAGCAGGTCACCGAGGGTGGCCCGCCATTCACCATCATTCCCGGAACGGAACGGGTGTGGAAAGCCGACATGCTGCTGATGGCGCTGGGCTTCCGCGGTCCCGAGCAGACCATCGTCGAGCAGCTGGGCCTCGCGACCGATCGCCGCAGTAACTATCAGGCCGAGTACGGCAAGTACGCCACCTCGGTGCCGGGCGTGTTCGCCGCGGGCGACTGCCGCCGCGGGCAGAGCCTGGTCGTATGGGCCATCAATGAAGGCCGTGGAGCCGCGAAAGAGTGCGACCGCTACCTCACCGGTTCCACCCGGCTGCGCGGCTGAATCGGGCTTCCGGGCTCATCCCGTTTCCGGACCGAGCCCGGCTGGCAGGCTGAATCACACGATCAGGCTGGGCCGGGTTTCCGGGCCGCCAGTTCGCAGAAGATCCGCTCGAACTCACGGACGACCTGCCGGTTCTCGAACAGCACGTCCGACCGGGCGAGAATACTGCGGCTGACGGACTCCCGGATGTCGCGGTTGCGGCCCAGGGCCACAGCCAGTGTGACATATTCCTGGAGGTTGTCGGCAATGCCGCAGTCGAGCCCCATCAGCCGGTAACAGGCGGAGGCATAGCGGCTGCGGCGAAACGTGCCCGGCAGTGTGATCACGGGAATGCCCAGTGAGAACGCGTCGAAGGTCGTCAGCCCGCCGCCGAAGTGCGGTGTGTCGAGCAGGACATCGGCCGTACTGATCAGCCGGCGGTACTGGTCCACCGTCAGCCGGGGTAGCCAGCGAACGCGACCGGCCACATCGGGAATGGTGCGTGCCATTCGCTGCTGGACGCGGTTCGCCCCATAGCCCGTGCGATCCTGCACCAGCAGGCACACACCTTCCGGATCGAGCCGGAGCACACCGGCCAGCATCTCGTCGAAATCCGGGTGCAGCTTGCGCACGTGCTGCGCGCAGACATACAGCGTCTGCCACGACGAGATACCAAACTCCTCGCGGGTGGCGGGAGTTTCCGGAGCGGGAATTCGGGACTGCCAGGTCAGCAGCTGATCGCTGAAGCACAGCTGCTCGCTGTACTGCGTCTGTGCGCCGGGCGGTTCGACCGAAGTCGAAGTCAGGTAGTATTCCAGCTGCGGAATCCCGGTTGTATCCGGCAGGCCCCAGCCCGTGCACTGCACGGGAGCCGCACCGAAGAACGGCAGAAAGTAGTTCTGCGGTCCCGAGCCAACCTCCCAGTGATACAGGACGTCGAACCGGCCCGCCGCCAGCGCGGGAACCATCTGGCTGAATTCATCGGGCAGGATGTGCCAGCCGAGCCGGGGATTCTGCAGATGCGGAGCCAGACTGTTCCGCGTTCCCGCCGAGCAGACCACCACCAGTTCGAGGCGGTCGGGATCGAAATGCTCCAGCACGCCGCTCATGCAGCGCAGGAAAATTCCGGCCCCGTTCCCGATGACCACCAGACCGACTTTCGGGCGAGTGGCTGCACGGCCTGAACCATCCGCGACAGCGTGATCCACAGCAGAGGACCCCGCAGCAGCCG
>JAGQPV010000618.1 GCA_020426545.1 Planctomycetaceae bacterium | reverse complement strand
AAACTCCCGTATGTCAGCCGTCTGTTCAAGAAAACCGGTGTCGGTCGGGAAACGGAATCCCTGATGATGATGGTCACTCCCCGGATCATCATTCAGGAAGAGGAAGAGGAACTGCTGGGAATTCCGCTGTAATCAGCGGTCGCGGGGTCTCCCGCGAAGACAGCCCGCCCGGTCTCCTCCGGGTGGTGAATGTCGGTCGACCAGCCAGACTCTGAAAATCTGAACTTCCCCAGCCGCCACGGTCAGCCTTCGGGCACCGTGGCGGTTCTTTCTTGCGCGGGCTGTTTGTGCGCAGGCAGTTCGTGCGGTGGCGGGGGGGCTGCGTCTGCAGTTGATGGTCCGGCCGGGGTCGGCATCGAGAACCGGCCGGCAGTTTCTCGGTTCAGGCCGTCGGCGATTCCCGTTCGAGCCGCCATTCCCGCCGGCAGCGATACCAGATCCACGTGCCCGTGGGAGCGAACCAGCAGGCCTGGACGGCACACCATGCGCTCACCGCTCCCAGCGCTCCGTAACGTGAGCCCAGCTGCCAGATCAGCAGACCCGTCAGCAGCTGGACCGCCACGTTGACCGCCGTTTGAGGATCCCGCTGAAAGGCCCGCAGGTAGAACTTCTGGTATCGCACCAGCTGATCGAACAGAGCACCACATAGAAAGATCGCCAGCGGAAGCGGGGGCAGCAGTCGCCGGGACAGCTGCTGCAGCACGGGCACAGTGGAGAAATTCATCAGCAGGACGACAGCCAGCAGAATGGCCGCGCCTGCCACATACACCACCAGCGACAGCCCGCTGACCCGCAGGAAAACCCGGTCGAGTTCCCTGAAGTCCCGGCGGGCCACCAGCATGCCGAACCGCGGGCTGCGGGTCTCAACCCACGCCAGGCTGGCCAGCTGTAATGTGAGCACGACTGTCAGGCTCATTCCCATCTGCCCGGCAGAGGCCGCCCCGTGGTAATGAAACAGCACCGGGCTGAACAGCCAGTGCATCAGGAAGCCCAGTGCGCCCTGCACCGCCAGCCGCCACTGCAGCGGCCAGACTTCGCCCCACCAGCTGATCGCATGAGTCAGTTCGGTCTGCCACAGTTTGAGGAAGAACCGCCGATAGCGGACGCACGTCAGCAGCAGGTCTCCGCTCAGCCGGGCCGCCGCCACGGCGACAGCGGTCCAGAGTCCGCCACCCAGAGGAATGCACGTCCAGACAGCCACATTGGAAGCCACCGCCTGCAGCAGCCGGTACCGGTTGACGGTGGCCATCTGGTTGCACCCGTCCAGCAGAGCCACCAGTGGCTGCACAGCCAGATTCAGCGAAGTCAGCAGGGCCAGGATGGTCCACGGGCCTTTCCAGCTCAGCTGTTCGGCCCCCGGCTGGTACAGAAAGAACGCCATGCCTGCCGGCAGAATCACCGCGGCGAACACCGTGGCGGCACCGGCATACCACCGGACGGACAGTCGCATCAGACTGGCCAGCCGCGACAGCGCAGCAGGTTCCCCCTCGACGGAACCGGCATCGTCCAGGCTCAGCTGCGACCATTCATGACTGGCCAGGTTGATCAGCACCAGCTGAAACCCCAGCTCCACAAAAGCCTGCAATGCCAGCAGGCTGGAGAATGTGTAGTACCAGCCCTGCAGCTCCGGCGTGAAGAATGCCGCGATCAGCAGCAGCGAGACCGGCCCCGCGGCCAGCTGCCACCCGCGAACCAGCACCGCATAGAACACCGCCCGATCGACCTCGAACCGGTTGAGCAGTCGGCGCGGCCAGGACCTTCGGGCCGGTGCAGGCGGACCAGGCACAGGCGAACCGGGGCCGCTGCCCGTCTCTGGATCGGCTGGTGGCGGGCCGCTTTCAGAATCCGGTGGCATGGAAGTGGTCACAGTGCGGCAAAAGGCAGTTAGTAACAGAAGGGCTGCTGCGGTCCGTATTCAGCCCGTTGACACCCGGCTTTCCCGACCGATACGATCAATTGCCGGCCCCTGCGGATTCCGGGCAATTCTGCCCTTTCTGCAGCCGGTGCTCTCCCTTCATGCGGTGTGTGCCATGTCTTTCCGGTCCTTCTGCTCTGCTGGCATCCGGCAGAGTCTGCTGCTGGGCATCGTCCTGTGCGGCTCGCCCGAATGCAAGCCGTGGGGCAGCACGGTGCAGGCGGCAGACAAAGCCGAAGTCGAAGCCGCGATTCGCCGCGGGGCCGTCTTCCTGCAGACGCAGGCCGGCGGCCGGGATGCCGGATACGACAGCCTGGCTGCGCTGGCTCTGCTGAAGTCCGGCACGGGAACGGGACAACAGCAGATCCGCAGTATCACGGAACGGGTTCTGGCCAAGACGGCTTCCGGTACGTACCGACCCGATAATCTGCACACGGCCATTTACGAGGCCGGCGTCGATCTGATGCTGCTGGCCGACAGCGATCCCGTCGCGCATCGTGAAGCCATTGAAGTCATCGCCACCTTTGTCATCGCCAGCCAGTCGCCGCTGGGCGAGTGGAATTACCTGGGGACGATGACCCGCAACGGGGGCGATACCAGCATTACCTCCTATGCCATGCTCGGGTTGTGGGCCGCCGCCCGTGCGGGAATGACGATTCCCGGTGAAGTGTGGGACAACTGCGCCACCTGGCATTTTCGCACGCAGATTGCCGATGGCGGCTTCACCTATCATGCGACTCCCGGCAATGCGAATGGCGGTTCCCGCCACGGAACCACGACTTCGGGCCTGGCCAGCCAGCTGATTGCTCTCACGTATCTGTATCCCGGCGCAGCCGAGAAACTGGCACAGGAGACCCGCGAGAAGGAACGGCGAAAGACCAGTATCCGGAGGTTCGGTGTGCTGGAGCGGATTGATCTGGATACCGGCAATGTGGTGAACGGCGGGGGTGGAGCCGCCGCGGGGAATTTCAATCCGAAATCGCCCCGCGCCGCCCTTGAGAAATCGGTTCGGGGCGGTATCGACTGGCTGACGGCACACTGGGCCACGAACACGATTCCCGCACATCGTCTGTATTACATGTACGGGCTGGAGCGGGTCTCGGCACTGGCCGCGCTGACGCACTACGGCAGCCACGACTGGTACGAGGAAGGTTCGGACCACCTGCTGGCCACCCAGACTTCCGATGGTTCCTGGCAGGGCGATACCAGCCCGGCCGTTTCAACCTCCTTCGCCATTCTGTTTCTGGCGCAGGCAACCGCGAAAACGTTGAACCGGACTCCCCGCGGTGTGCCCGTGGGTGGGGGCCTGCTGGCGGGAGGCCGCGGCCTGCCCGATGACCTCAACGCCGTGCAGGTGGAACAGGGCAATGTGAAGGTCCGCAAGCTGCAGGGGCCGCTCGACGAACTGCTGGCCGAACTGGAGAAATCCTCGGATGGCAAGGTTTCCGCCGCACAGGCCGCCATTGTGGAACAGGTTCAACTGGAGGACCGCTCCGCGCTGATCGAACAGAAAGTCCGGCTCCGCAGGCTGGTGGATGATCCGCGGGTGGAAGTACGCCGCACGGCTGTCTGGGCCCTGGGCCGCACGGCCGATCTGAGGCTGAAACCGTATCTGATCAGGGCCCTGCGGGATCCCGACCTGAGCGTGGTGGTCGAAGCCCGGAATTCACTCTGCGCACTGAGCCGCCTGACCCGGGGACAGGGCATGCCGGCCAGTCCGCTCGCGGGTGTTTCCGAAGACGCCACCGCCGACGAACGGGCGGAAGCCATTCAGCAGTGG
>JAGQPV010000617.1 GCA_020426545.1 Planctomycetaceae bacterium | reverse complement strand
GCTGTACGACAACGCCCTGCTGACGGTGGCGTATCTGGAAGCGGTGCAGGTCACCGGCCGGGAAGATTTCCGCCAGATGGCCCGCGAAACTCTCGATTATGTGCTGCGGGAAATGACACACCCCGACGGTGCCTTCTGCAGCACGCAGGATGCCGACAGCGAAGGCGTGGAGGGGAAATTCTTCGTCTGGACGAAGGAAGAAATCGAATCGTTGCTGGAGGAGAACGCCGCCCGGCGGTTCTGCGAAGCATACGACGTGACTCCCGGCGGCAACTGGGAAGGCCACACGATTCTCAACCTGCCCCGGCCCATCGCCGCAGTGGCCCGCGATCTGGGCATCTCCACGGAAGAACTGCAGCAGAGCCTGGCCGCCTCCCGCCAGATTCTGCTGGAAGCCCGCAGCCAGCGGGTGCATCCCGGCCAGGACGATAAAATCATCACCGCCTGGAACGGCCTGATGCTGACCGCTCTGGCTCGGGGCTCCCGCGTCCTGCGGGATCCCGCGTATGCGGCAGCGGCCGAGCGGGCGGCCGGTTTCATTCTCTCCACCATGCGCCGGTCCGACGGACGGCTCGTTCATTCCTGGCGGAACGGTCAGGGTTCCACGGTGGCCTGCCTCGACGACCTGGCCTGCATGATCGACGGACTGACGGAACTGTACGAAGCCACCTTCGAACCTCAGTACCTGGCAGCCGCCCTGGAACTGGCCGGGCAGATGCAGGAACACCATACCGATCCCGAATCCGGCGGCTTCTTCTACACGGCCCGGGAAGTCGAATCGCTGATTGCCCGCACCCGGGACAGCCAGGACACGGCAACCCCTTCCGGCAACAGCATGGCCGCCCTGGCACTGGTGCGACTCGGCCGACTCACCGGCAGGCAGGATCTGGAAGATGCCGCCGCCCGGGTACTCGAATCGGTCTCCGGCCAGGTGGCACAGGTACCGCAGGCCAGTGGTCAGGCCCTGATTGCCCTCGACTTCCAGCTGGGGCCGGTGCAGGAACTCGTCTTTGCCGGGGAATCTCCCGCCGATGTCATCACCGCCGTTCAGGCAGCCAGTGCGAAATTCCGGCCGCGGGCCGTGACCGCTGTGCGGCCGGCCGGCCTGTCTGACGAGGAACTCCCGCCCTTCCTGCAGCCACTGCTCAATAGCCGCCACGCCAATGGAGCAGCGGCCAGCCTGTGGCTGTGCACCAATGGCACCTGCGATCTGCCGGTACACGGGCTGGAGGCCATCGGGCAGAAACTCGCCTGACAACCTGACAATCAGCCTTCCTCGAAATTCCCTCCGGTTAATTCAGGCCAGGTTTCCCGGTCCGGCCCGCGCTGCCACGCGGCCGGGCCTGACTTTTGTTTCCCGCTGTTTCTGGCACAATGACGGGCATGACCACGCCTCTTGTTGTAATCAATGTTGTCGGGCTGACCCGCGGAATGCTCGGCCCGAATACACCGGAAATCAACCGCGTTGCCGGGGACGGGTTTGCCTGTCCCATGGGTACCGTGCTGCCGGCCGTCACCTGTACCGCGCAGTCCACCATTCTGACCGGCAAACTGCCCCGCGAGCACGGCATTGTGGGCAACGGGTGGTACTTCCGCGACCTGTCGGAAGTCCTGCTGTGGCGGCAGTCCAACCGGCTGGTGCAGGGCGAAAAACTGTACGAAACCGCCCGCAGCCGCGATTCCGCGTGTACCACCGCCAAGATGTTCTGGTGGTACAACATGTATGCCCCGGTGGACTGGTCCGTCACCCCCCGGCCCTGTTACCCCGCCGATGGCCGTAAGATTCTCGACTCCTACAGCGAACCGCCCGAACTGCGGGAGGAACTGCAGGCAAAGTACGGCATCTTCCCCCTGATGCGGTTCTGGGGACCGGGCGCCGATATAAACAGCTCCCGCTGGATCGCTGAAGCATCGGTGGAAGTGCTGAAAAAGCACCGCCCCTCGCTCACGCTCGTCTATCTGCCGCACCTGGATTACAACCTGCAGCGGCTTGGCCCGCACGATCCCGCTATTGCCGAAGACATCCGCGCGGTCGATGCCGAAGCCGGCCGGGTGATTCAGGCCGCCCGCGAGATGGGTGCGGAAGTCGTCGTCCTCTCGGAATACGCCATCACCGAAGTCAGCCGGCCAGTTCACATCAATCGGGAACTGCGTCAGCTCGGCTGGCTGGCCGCCCGCCGGGAACCCACCGGCTGGGAAACACTCGACTGTGGTGCCTCGCGGGCCTTCGCCGTGGCCGATCACCAGGTGGCCCACGTCTATATTCAGAACCCGGCCGATATTCCCACCGTCAGACAGCAGCTGGAAAAAATCCCCGGTATCGCGGAAGTCCTCGACCGGGCCGGCCAGGCCCGCTACGGGCTGGATCATCCCCGCTCGGGAGAACTCGTCGCTGTCGCCGAACCGGGTGCCTGGTTTACTTATTACTTCTGGCTCGACGACCGCAACGCCCCCGATTACGCCCGCACGGTCGATATCCATCGCAAGCCCGGTTACGACCCGGTCGAACTGTTTCTCGATCCGGAACTCACAGCGCCGAAGCTCCGCATCGCCCGCCGGCTACTGCAGAAGAAACTCGGCATGCGATACCTGATGGATGTCATCGGGCTGGATGCGTCCCTCGTTAAAGGCAGCCATGGCCGGCTGCCAACTCCCGGACAGGAAGAAGACGAATCGCCCGTCTTCATCAGTTCCTCCCGGTCAGTCGAACGGGATTCTCTGCCGATGGAGCAGGCCCGCGACGTGCTGCTGGAGCTGATGTTCTCGCGGTGAGCAGTCCCCCCCCAGTTCCCGCAGTCCGGGCATCTTGACGGGAACTGCGAAAACTGGCCGGGAAATGACGGGCCACCTCGCCTGGAACCGACGGAACCGCTTCCACGCCGGTTGTTTCGGGAATCCGGCCTGGTAAGATGATGCCTGTCACAGACCGGAAACAGGTGTATCCGGTTTCGCTGCTCAGCACGGCAACAGCAACTGGAGGCTCGACATGGCCCGGAAGTCAGAAGACACTACTCCCAGCGATTCCCCCGCGGAAGAAAAAGCAGCCACCGCCGCCCCGGCCGACAACCCCGCACCCGCAGGGAACGGAGCCGCTCCCCAGCAGTCGCAGATCACCATCGACGACGCTGGTGTCACCGCCTGCTATGCCAACTTCTGCCGCGTCTCAAGCACGCCGGAAGAACTCATTCTGGATCTGGGCCTCAACCCGCAGCCACTGGGCGGCAAGGATGTCCGGATTCCCGTCGGCCAGCGGATCATCCTGAACCACTACACGGCCAAGCGACTGCTGAATGCCCTGTCGATCGCTCTGCAGCGGCACGAGCAGGCCTTCGGCGTGCTGGAGACCGACTTCCGCAAGCGGGTCAAGAACTCCTGACGCAGCTGTTCGCACGGTACCATGCCCACCGCCGCGAAAGCGGGGTGGGCATGTTTGACCGAACGGCGATTCCCGGGCGTGCTGCCACTCTCGGTGATCGGTTCGCAGTGTGCCACTGCCGGCTGAGTCCAGCAGTGTGTCTTTCCTCCCGGAAGCAACGGTCGGTGCGGGCCTTCGTCAGTCGGTTTTACCGGCAGGAGTAATCCGCGTTTCGTTCGCGTTCTCCACTGCGGCGGTTTCGTCGTCCGTCTGGATTTCGATTTCCGGCTGCAGCAGCTGTCGCATCGTCTGCTCGTGGTTCATGTGATGCGGCAGCAGGCG
>JAGQPV010000616.1 GCA_020426545.1 Planctomycetaceae bacterium | reverse complement strand
CACCGCGCCCGCGAAGTACAGCAACAGCAGGCCGGCATGCACGCCGGCGATACCGTCTGCCAGCCAGTCAGTCATCAGAGGGTCCACAGGCTGTCTCGTGCGCCGGCTGAACACGGTCTGGTCATCGCAGGTTACAGGCGTCACAACACCCGCACAGCGTGGTGCCACCACTCCGGATTCTAACCAGTCGCGGCAGAAGGCGGCAGTGCCTGCCAGCCACCCGAACCTTCTGTCCCCTGAATCCCGCCCCCCCCGATCACTGCCCCTCCGTCTGCCCCGCTGAGTTGACATCCCCCGCCCGCAGGGGAAAGCTGCAGTCTGACTCCGCGCGCTTCCGCGCCACGCATCCCTGTCCGATGTGACACTTCCTGCAATGGGACCCACGATATGCCACGGTCAATCCTCGTGCTCTTCCTGCTTCTCACGGGGCTGGCCGCGCCCGGCTCGGCCCGTGCCGAAGAACTCCCCGTCCTGCAGCCGATGGACGTGTTCCAGTTCCAGTACGCTTCCGATCCGCAGATTTCGCCGGACGGCACGCAGGTGGCCTATCTGCGGAACTTCATGGATGTGTACCGCGACCGCAAGCGGTCTCACCTGTGGATCGTGAATTCCGATGGCACCGGCCACCAGCCGCTTCTCGCCCGGGAAGACTGCGACGTCTCCCAGCCACGGTGGTCTCCGGATGGAACGCGAATCGCCTGCGTCCTGAAGGACCTCGCATCAGAAGGCGAGCCGGCGCAGATTCACTGTGTGTGGCTGAACTCCGGCCAGTCGGCCCGCCTCACCCGCACCGAACGCACGCCCGACAACCTCACCTGGTCGCCCGATGGCACCCGGCTGGCCTGCACCATGCCCGTGCCCGACAAGTCCGAACCGTTTGTCAAACTGCCGACACCACCGGAAGGGGCCACCTGGGCCGACGCTCCGCAGGTCATTCGCGGTGTGAGGTACCGGGCCGACGGCCAGGGATACCTCGAGGAAGCCCATCAGCAGGTGTTCGTCATCCCGGCGGAAGCCGGTTCCCCGCGGGCTTTGACTTCCGGCCGGTTCGATCACCGCGGGCCGCTCGCCTGGGCAGCCGACGGGCAGGCCGTGTACTTCTCGGCCAACCGCGACAGCCACGCGGACCTTGCCCCCGAACAGTCTGACCTGTACCGGGTGAATCTCGCCGACGGCCAGCTGACGCAGATCACCCGCCGCACCGGTGCCGATCACACGCCTGTCTTTTCTCCCGATGGTCGCCTGCTGGCCTGGCTGGGGTTCGATGACCGTCACCTCAGCGAACAGCACGCCCACCTGTACGTCGCCCAGCCCGATGGCAGCCAGCGGCGGGAACTCGCCTCCGGGCTCGATCGCGATATTCAGTCGCCCGTATGGAGTGCCGACGGCAAGGGCCTGTACTTCCAGTACGACGACCGGGGAACCACAAAAATCGGCTACGCTCCCCTCGCGGGCGACGTGCAGCCGTTAGCCGACGAAATCGGTGGTGTGAGCCTGGGCCGACCGTATCCCGGCGGTTCCTTCTCAGCCACCGGCAATGGCCTGCTCGCCTTCACCTGGTCCACTCCCGATCATCCCGCCGATGTGGCCCTGCAGGAACGCGGACAGAAACCCGTCCGGCTGACCCGCCTGAACGACGCCTTTCTCGCCCAGCGACAGATGGCGACAACGGAACTCACCTCGCTCAAATCCTCGGTCGATAACCAGGAGATTCAGTACTGGGTCGTCCGGCCGCCGGGGTTCGACCCGCAGAAGAAGTACCCGCTGATTCTCGAAATCCACGGCGGCCCGTTTGCTAATTATGGTTCCAGGTTCTCTCTGGAAATCCAGCATTATGCCGCCGCGGGTTACATCGTGGTGTATGTCAATCCGCGGGGCAGCACCGGTTATGGTGAGAAGTTCGCTAACGAACTGCACCACGCGTACCCCGGCCGCGATTACGACGACATGATGGACGCTGTCGATGCGCTCGTCGCCAGCGGTCAGGTCGACGCCGACCAGCTGTATGTTACCGGGGGCAGCGGCGGCGGCATCATGACCGCCTGGACGGTCACGCAGACCAACCGCTTCCGCGCCGCAGCAGCTGTGAAACCGGCCATCAACTGGTACAGCTTCGCCCTGACGACCGATATCTCACCCTACTTCACGCAGTACTGGTTCCCCGGTGCCCCGTGGAAACACGCCGAGCATTACCTGAAGCTCTCGCCGATTACGCATGTGGAAAACGTGACCACACCCACCATGCTGATGACCGGCATCGACGATTATCGCACGCCCATCTCCGAGGCCGAGCAGTTCTACCAGGCCCTCCAGCTGCGCAGGGTCGACACCATGCTGGTCCGCGTGCCGGGTGCCTCGCACAATATCGTCGCCCGGCCCAGCCGGCTGATCATGAAAGTCTCCTACATCCTGAAATGGTTCGAGCAGCACCGGGACACCCCGCGGGCCCGCTGACAATCCGTCCTGCTGCCAGAACCCGCCACGAGGTGGCTACTGGTCCAGCGTGTTCGCCTGCTTGCAATCGCTCAGCGGCAGGGGTAGCGTTGTTCAGGTGGCCACCCTCGCCTTTCCCGGTGATTTCCAGGCTGGTCGCTTCGCAGAGGATTCCCTCACTCTCGCAGGCGAATGGACAGAACTTTGGAAACAGGCCAGGCACAACCGGTCCGTGGCTCCGCGGAACCCGCCGTATCAAACCGCAGTCTCTGGCACATGGCCCGCACGGGCGGGCTGCTGCTCGCGACAGTGCTCGCCCTGCGGGGTGAACCCGCTGCCGGGGCCGGGCCGGAGCTGCAGGTCGGCGAATCTGCCGTGGCCTTCGTCCAGCGGCACTGCGGTTCCTGTCATGGAGCAGATGAGCCGTCCGCCGGGCTGCAGCTGGATGCGCTTCCCGCATCGCTCGACCAGGCATCGGCCGCCACCTGGGTGCGGGTGCTGGATCAGGTCACCGCGAACACCATGCCGCCCGCCGACGCCGAGCAGCCGGCCAATGCGGAACGCACGGCCTTCGTCACAACGCTTCGCCGGCAGCTGCACACGGCCTCGCTAGCCCGGCAGCACGCCGAAGGCCGGGTCGTGCTGCGGCGGCTGAACCTGGTCGAATATGAGACCACGCTCCGCGATCTGCTGGGCATTCGAATTTCCGTGCAGGACCGCCTGCCGGAAGATGCGATGTCCGCCGGGTTCGACAACGTCAGCGAAGCCCTGCAGGTCTCGCCGGTGCACCTCCTGCGGTACCAGGAAGTCGCCGAAGAGGCCGTCCGTTCCGTCGTCCCCGCGCGGCGGCCCGTCCGGCAGAAGATTCGCAGTACCGGGCGGGAAATCTTCGATAACTTCAAAACCTTCCCCGCCAGCCTGGGCAAGTACACCCGCCTGGCCGGCGACGATCTGGTGCTGTATGCCCGCCCGTACGTCAGCGTGCCCTGTGGCACGGAGCGGGTCACGCAGCCGGGCCGCTACCGGTGGCGTGCTTCGGTGACATCAGGGGGGACCCCCGGGCGGACGCTGCCGGTGATGATCACCCATCACGGCTACGGCACAGCGGAATCAGAACTCGATCGGCGGACGCGGGACGTTCCCGCCGGCCAGACCATGACGCTGGAAGAAGAGTTTGAGCTGGACAGCCGCGAGATCGTCGTACTGACCCCGTGGGATCTGCCCAGCCCGCGGGATCTGTCGCAGACACCCGACGCTCTCCCGCTGGA
>JAGQPV010000615.1 GCA_020426545.1 Planctomycetaceae bacterium | reverse complement strand
TCCGCCCGCGCTCCGGCAGGCGTTTGTTGCAACGCCAGAGAAAATCGTGATCCAGTTCTTCACCGGACGGAGCCTTGAAGGAAAAGACCTGGCAGCCCTGCGGGTTCACGCCCGACATCACATGCCGGATGGTGCCGTCTTTCCCGGCGGCATCCATCGCCTGCAGGATAATCAGCAGCGAGTAGCGGTTGTCGGCATACAGCAGCCGCTGGGCTTCGGACAGCTCCTGCCGATTCTCCTCCAGCAGGACTTCCGCCTGTTCTCTGGTGGCATCCTTGCCCTGCTCTTTCAGGGTTTTTGTCTGCGCCCAGCCCGGATCGTGATCCCTGAGGCGAACTTTCGTGCCGGGCACGATCCGGAACTTCTCGAGGATGTCCTGTCCCAGCATATTGCCTCTGCCCTTTCAGGGCCTGTGCCCGGCTGCGGTGACTGAGCCCGCACCAGCCCCCCTGCCGCACGAACCCCGCGGGGTCCGTGCTTTCCCGTTTTCTGCAGCGTCCGCCTGAGGGTGCGGCCGCCACCTGAACGCGGGGGTGATGGTCGCAGGTGCTATTTGAGTTCGCGGATTTTCAGATTCCGCCAGCGGACTTCGTAAGGGCCGGTTCCCTTGCCGATGCCATGGACCTGCAGCCCGATGAAACCGGAACTCATGCCGCTCTTTTCATCCGTGAGGCTGGCCACCGGGACATCGTTGACCCACGTCTGGATGGACTTGCCCCGGGCCAGGACCCGATAGCGGTTCCACTCGCCCTTCTTGAAGGCGGCCTGGGCGGCCTTGTCGGTACGGTCCTCGCTGAGCCAGCCGGTCCCCAGAGCCTCACCGTAGATGAAGCCGGCGGTGCCGTTGGTGGCGATTTCCACCTGCGGGCCATGCACGCGGCCTTCGGGCACATCGCCCTTGCTGGCCGAACGGATCTGCACGCCGGAGTTCAGTGCGTCGTCGACTTTCACTTCGAACAGCAGCTCGAAATCGCCGTAATGCTTCTTCGTGCAGAGGAACGAATTGGGGCTGCCTTCGCTGGTCTTCCCGACGATTGCACCGTCTTCAATGCGGTAGGTGGCGGTGCCGTTCCGCTGCTCGAAGTTATCGAGGTCGCTGCCGTTGAACAGGGGAGTGAATTCAGGTTCGGCAGCGGTCAGGGGCAGCACGGACGGCAGCAGAGCCACCGCACCGCAGACAATCAGCAGACGGGCAGAGAAACGGGAAAGCATGGAGAATGTTCCTTGGAAATCGAGGCCCCGAACGGGCCGAGAACAGTGAGACGCAGGTCGAGAGGCTTCGGTCATCCCCGGGCAGCTGACGGACAGGTCTGACGGGACGGCACTGGTAGATGTCACTGGCAGTCGTTACCGGCAGGCAGCCCGCCAGCCCGCAGCGGGTTTCCGGGGGGCGAGCTGTCCGTTACGAGTGAGCAGTGGCCGGCACGTCCACGGCTGTTTCCACCCGAATGGGGCGGATATCGAACTTCGGGTTCTGACCGAGGAAGTGGCAGGGGTTGTTATGGAAGACTTCGATGGCTTCCTGCAGCGAGTGCCCGCGGCGGCGGTATTCCACCACGCATTCCTGCAGGGTGAAGGGATCGCTGGGGCCCCAGTCGGCTGAGGAGTTCACCAGGATCCGCTCGGTGCCGTAGGTCTCGAGCATATCCACCGCCCGTTTGGGCGAACATTTTGTGATGGGGTACAGAGTGAAGCCCACCCAGTAACCGGCTTCCAGCGGCTCGCGAATCGTGTGTTCTTCGACGTGGTCGATCCACACGCGGGCCGGGTCAACGTTCATGTTCCGCAGGACATCCAGCGTGCGGCGGGTGCCGCGAATCTTGTCCTGCAGGTGCGGGGTATGAATCAGAATCAGCTGATCGTACTCGACGGCCAGCGCCACCTGTTCTTCGAAGATGGCCTCTTCGTTCTTTGTCGTTTTGTGGAAGCCGATTTCGCCCACGCCCAGCACGGTGGGTTTCTGGAAGAACTCCGGCATGTGCCTGATGACTTCACGGCTCAGTTCGGGGTTTTCCGCTTCCTTGGGGTTCACCGCCATCCAGCTGAAATGCCGGATGCCGTATTCGGCGGCCCGGGTCGGTTCGAATTCGCTGATCTGCCGGAAGTAATCGATGAATGTCTCGGGGTACTTGCGGTCGAATCCTGCCCAGAAAGCAGGTTCCGCCACAGCCACCACTCCGGACATGGCCATCCGTTCGTAGTCCTGGGCTGTCCGGGCAATCGCATGGTAATGCGGCTGAATAATCTGCATGGGAGCCTCCCCTGTTCAGCATCAGCTGGAATGTTTAAGCAGTCGGGTTGTTCTGAATCTGTGCGACGGGCTGTCTGTTCCGCGCGGCTGTTCTCTCTGCCAGCCTGCAGCCGGGCGGAGGGTGCGTTCACGGGCAGTCGCCTGCTGTACCGCCTGAAAATCTGCAGGGAGTCCGCAGCCGACCGGAAGCGGGCTTCAGTCCACGTCGGAAAACAGGCGCAGCAGGCGTTCGGCCCGGTCATCGCCCGAGGAGCGGTCGGCCAGCAGGTCGAGGGCATCCTGCAGCTGCTGCCAGCGGGGATCGCCGGTGACAGGTTCTCCCTCGGAACGCCCGCAGCGGTCCAGAATGGCGGCCAGTTCGACCAGCATGCAGCGGGCTTCCAGATATTCTTTGGTCAGCACCTGTTCCGCGGTGAGCATTCTCTCTGTCCTCCGAATTCCGGCGACTCCTTCCGTCTCTCCCGTGGAGACTGCAGGCAGGAATCGCATCTGTCACTGTCCGGGACATTGTATCGTCTGTACCGGCACGCGACACCCGGCGGGCCGTTCCATGACAGATTCTAACTGGCGGACAGCAGGTCTGCTGGTCAGGGATTTCCCGAGGCTGGCGGTTCAACTGGCGGAGAATCGCGGGCTGTCTGACTGGCCGGCAGGTGCCCGCGGACGGGCTGACGTGGTCCGCCGGAGTTCGGCCTCCGCAGTGGTTGTTCTTCTTTCGAGGATTCTGTTAGCATCCGGCTCAGGCTGGACGGTGTGGATTGGTGGTCGCACTGCCGGCAGGGCGTGACGCCGCTGCAGCGGACCTCCCCCTTTTCGCGAGTTCCGGGAGGGAACCGAAGGCTTGATAGACACGTATGCTGATCGATGGGCTCTGGTAACCGGCGCCTCCTCCGGAATCGGTGCGGAGTTCGCCCGTCGCCTTGCTGCGCTGGGTATGCACCTGGTGCTGACGGCCCGTCATGAAGAACCGATGGATCAGCTGTCCTCGGAGCTGCACACCCGGCATGGAACCAGCACTCTGGTTCTGCCGCACGATCTGACCGATCCGGCTCAGGTGCAGCAGCTCAAGGAAGAGATCCTGTCGCGGGATCTGGCGATCGAACTGCTGGTGAACAACGCCGGCTTTGCCGTCGTGGGGGATCTGGAATCCACCGACCCGGCCCGGGTGCAGGAACTGATCCGCCTGAATATGGCCGCGCTCACCGACCTGACTTATTTCGCTCTGCCGGCGATGGTCGAACGGGGCCACGGAGCGGTGATCAATGTGGCCTCGGTGGCTGCTTTTCAGCCGGTGGCCTACATGGCGGCTTATGCGGCCAGCAAAGCCTACGTGCTGCATTTCAGCGAAGCGCTGTGGGCCGAGATGCGGAACCACAATGTTTCGGTGATGGCCCTGTGCCCCGGCGTGACCCGCACGGGCTTCTTCGAGGTGGCCGGGGTTCCCGGCTGGCTG
>JAGQPV010000614.1 GCA_020426545.1 Planctomycetaceae bacterium | reverse complement strand
TCGCGTGGGCATGTTTTCGCTGTGAGGGTTCCCCTGGCATCAACGAACATGCCCATCCCGCTTCGCGGCGATGGGCATGGCACCTTTCAAATAGACTTCTTCCTGTCACTGCCGGGCCGGCTGCTACGGGCAGCGCCTGTTACAGCCGTGGGGCCGCGACGGGCAGACGTTCGCCGTCGTCGCCGGCCTGCCACGGGTGGGCCTGCTCCCACTTCAGCCAGAACGGAGCGGGATGCGTGTTCCGCCACAGGGCCAGTGCATTGCCCACATGACTGTAGAACGTGTACTGCGAAGCGATTTCTGCCTGCTCGCGGGATCGGACCCGTTCAATCAGCCAGTCGGCCGCTTTGCGAATCTGTTCGCGTGGCGGGTGCAGCGATTCCGGAGCAATGGCCAGCCATTCCAGATGATGGCCCGTGGCAATCACGGTGCGGTACATCGGGTCGGACGAGGGATGAGTCACCGCAGCCCGCCCGGCCGACCAGTTCGGCGGCCAGCTTCCATCCGGGAACTGCGAGACGATAATCAGGTCCCGCATCTGTTCCAGGTGCGCGTAGACTTCGTCGTACACTTCCTGGCTGAGAATGTTGTATTCCTGGTGCAGCCGCAGCAGGAGGGTCAGCGAGTAGATCCGGTGGGTGCCGCTGCACACGCCAAACCGGCAGTGGCCCCGCATCAGCCGGCGGGCCAGCAGGTCGAACGTGATCTCGCGGCCGTCGCCCGTCACCCAGCGGTGCTCTGGAGCGATCCAGAGCCCGAAGGCCATGGCTGACCATTCCACTTCCAGTTCATCGAGATGGAAGTCCCGCATGGCCTCCTGCAGCGCATCGTTCATGGTCATGTCGCGGCGGGTGGGAGTAAACACTGCGTGCGACAGCGGGACGCCGGCTTCCGTCAGGCTGGCCAGCCAGTGGTCGTGATGCACCGAGGCGTCCTGGCCGCTTTCCCAGCGAATGGCCACACCTTCCGGACGGTCAAGCAGCAGGGGCTCTGCATTCTTCCCCCACGAGAGCAGGTACTGTCCGTGGTCGGTCAGGAAGTCGACCATCTGTGGGCCGGAAAGCGCCGCGGGATCCTGGAACTCGGCATGAGCCCCCCAGGCCCGCAGGGCATGTTCGATGTAGTTGGGCCGCAGGTTGTGCTGCGCAAACCGGGGGACAATCCGCCGCAGGACTGAGGCCAGTTCCTCATCGCTGACGACTTCCGGATCGTCGTACAGCGGCTGCACCACCAGTGGTACGCTGCGGGGGATTTCCACCTGCGGCAGCGGAGCGGTGACCAGCGGCAGGGCAGCCTGCACATCGGCCCGCCGTTCCGCCGGGAGCAGCAGCCAGGCCGTCAGAAAGGCACCGGCCACACCGGCCTGGATCAGCCCGAAACTCAGCGGAGAAAGTCGATGACGCTGCATAACTGTTTCATCCTGTGCTGGCATGCTGTACTGCGGCAGCGGCCTGCCATGTCACCCGGGTCTCTGAATTCACCAGGAAGTGCGTGGAACCGTACTTAAAGAATGGGGTCCACTCGACTGTAGATGGCGGACATGTTGTCTTCGTATTCCAGCTTCCAGTCTTCGCTGCGGCGGAGCCAGGCAATCAGCGAACTGCGGCGGGCCTTGTCGAGAAACATCGTATTCACGCCGTATCGCTCGAGGTTTTCTTCCCAGTCGGCCTGGATGCTGACGATCTGCAGGTAGTCCAGCCAGACTTCCCGCGGCACCAGGTGAGCATGCGACGCCACGAACACCTGCGCGTTTTCCGGGCCGGCCCACAGGAGGTAATCGCCCCACTCATAGGTGTTGAAAATCTGCCCCTGCGGCGGATTCTGTTTCAGCCATTCGACGGCTCCCACCGGTGTAAAGACGTCGTACCGCTCCTGGAAGTTCTCTTCCGGTCCGTGCAGCAGAGTCTGCCCGAACGGCGTGAATCCGAAGGCAATCCACACGATCCCCAGAGAAACCACCGTCCAGGTGCTGCTGGCCGGCAGCGGCTGACGCACCAGAGGCAGGTGCTGCCGTTTCCGCCAGCTGGCCGCGGCATGGGCGGCGAGTGAGACAGCCGCCAGCGGCGCCCACCAGACCACCATGCGGGAAGACCACAGCGACAGCAGACCGAAGACCGCGAGCGACAGGCCTTCAGCCGCACTGATGCGGCGGGGCGAACTGCGGAAAGCCAGGGCCAGCAGCAGGCAGACGCCCGCCATCACCTGGCCGTGCAGCATGGTGACATCCAGCGGCCCCCATTCGGGCAGGGCGCTGAAGTTGGGATTGCCGGAGATTTCCCGCACCGCGGCAAACAGCCCCAGTCCGTAGGGATTCAGCAGCACGGCGGCGGTGCACAGTTCCGTCAGTACGAACAGCCGGCGAAAGCGGGCATCGCGGAAGACAAACCGCAGCTGGCCCGTGCGGCGGAAACCATCCACGGCCCGTCCGACGGTGTAGACACCCAGCAGCAGCAGGCCGGCGGGGAACGAACCATGCAGATTGGCCCACAGAGCAAAAACAGCCGGCAGCAGAAACCAGTCCACCCGGGACGGTTTTCTGGTTGTCAGCCGGGCGAAGACCAGCAGAAAGCAGACCATGCCCGCCAGCTGTGGCCGCATGATGCCGAGGTGATGCCAGGTGGAAGCACAGTAAGCCAGCACAGCCAGTAAGGTCAGCCACGGGCCACGACTGTTCCGCCAGGCCATCCAGGCCAGCATTCCCAGACAGAAGGTAATCGACGCGGCATACAGAAACTGAATGCCCGGTGCGCCCCAGTTGTCGTACATCGCCGCACCAATGACCTGCGACAGCCAGGCGGAATCGGTAAATTTCATGCCGGCTGCCAGCGGCATCAGTGGTTCGGTCGCGGGGATCTGGCCGGTTGCGAGGATAATACGGCCATAGGCCAGGTGGCCCCAAAGGTCGGTAATGGTCAGCGCATGGTACGACAGCAGGCAGTACACCAGGCCGATCAGAGTGACGAACGCCGTCAGCACGGGAGGCGTGCGGAACCACTCGGGCATGCGGTCGTGCAGGGCCGTCGCATCGGGCAGCCGTTCCGGTTCGTCGTCTGTCTGTTCGGGCCGTGTTTCAGGAATGGTGGTCGCCATGGGAGTCATCCATCGAGAAGCAGCCCGGAGGCCAGCTGGTCCGAGTGCAGTCACACCGCTCCAGCCCGAGAGACGGTCTCCGCAAAGGGGCGGGAAGCTGGACTGGCAGCATCTTCACTGTGGTTCAGCCTACTTCGGACCAGGGGCCTGGATCAAAGGCCGATTGGTTTCGTAACGATGCCGCATGGCAACAGGTGCAGAATCTGGTGGTTCTGCCGGCTGGGCTGGTTCTGCCTGCGGTTCCGCGTGGTTGCGGAAAGGCAACAGCTTTCGCCGGCCCGGTGCCCGCCTGGCGGGTTTCTCATCCCCGGATACGGAAGGGCCACCAGAGCACCGTTCATCGAGGGTATTCACTGCTGCGACTCCCGATGAATTTCCTGCTGACCGGGAGGAAAGAAAGGCCAGGCCACGCCCGTCGTTCCTCCGGGCGTGCCACCCCGGCTGGCGGCCATCATCAATGAAGTGGTGGCTTACGGATGCTGGTGTGCGCCGACTTTGAGGCTGTCCGGAAACCTCGTGCCACCCCAGCCCCATGTGTGCGGTCTGAAACAAAGGCAAAAGCAGTGATATGGCGACAAGGATTTCCGGACAGGCACTTACAGCCGTGTGCCGGCGGA
>JAGQPV010000613.1 GCA_020426545.1 Planctomycetaceae bacterium | reverse complement strand
CAGGCGGCATTCCAGAAGGGATGCTACAGCTGCCTGGTGACGGGATCCTGCTGGTAAAACTGCTGCAGCGCGTGGTACAGATCGGGATGCATGAACCGCAGATCATGTGGCTGTTCAAAAAATCGCTCAGTCGAGACCGCGAAGAACTCGGCCCGGTTGGTGGCGGCGTAGCTGCCCAGCAGCGTGGGTTCGTGCTGGCGGAGACTTTCGATGAGCGATTTGTGTTCCCGCGAAAAGATTTCCTCCCACGAGCCGGCCAGATCCCCGCTTAACGGGGGGCTGCCGTCCGCCGAGAAATCGAGCATGTCGAGCACGTGAGCGAACTCGTGATACACCAGGTTCTCGCCGTCATACGGATTCTGCCCGCCGTGCAGCACCGCCGGCCAGGACAGAATCATCGGGCCGCCCTGCCAGGCTTCGCCATACCGGGCAGATTCTGACTCCACAGCCGCACCGCCGCCCACGGGTTTCCGCTCTTTGGCCAGATACTCCGCGGGGTACACCAGCACCGTCTGCGGCTGCCCCAGATAGACCCCCGGGTGCCCCAGCAGCAGCATGCAGGCCTGGCCGGCAATCGTGACCTGCATTTCCTCGGTCAGCACCAGGCCGCTGCAGCCTTCCCACCACCGCTCGGCGATGAAAATTCGCACGGCATCGTGCAGCAGCTGCTGCTCTTCGACAGTCAGCCATTCGTACTGCGCGAAATTGGCATACAGCATTTCCCGCCACGCCGGCGGGAATGGTTTGCTGACCAGCTTGCGTCGCTGCCGGTTCTTCCACCACCCGAACTCGAGGGGCAATCTCCCATAAGTCGGACTGCCGCCTGCGGCCGTTCCGGCGATGATCAGCAGCTGCCCGCCCCCCGGGAAAACAGGACCAGGCGAGGAGCTGCTGGCGGAGTTTCATTCTTCCGGCAGTGAAGGGCCGATCAGCGGTCCTGTTTCCGGGCCGACTGGCGGACGGAAACGCTGCCGGGGAGAGGCTGCGGGGCTGTTGGCTTCCGCTGCCGAATCGCGGGCAGCTGGGCCACTGTGCGGAAGATCCAGCACCTGGAAATCCGGATTATCGGTCCGCAGCGTGGTCAGCTGGCGAATCGCGTCTTCTGTCGCGGGGTAGATCAGCGGTGGATGGCCGGGCAGGGGAGACTGCTCCACCTGCAGTTCATCCGGCGGCAGACCAGACAGAGGAATGACGTACGACTGGCCCTGTTTCGCACCGGCCTCCGCCAGCCGACCGACGGAAATTTCTGCCGGGAGGGCGAGGCCGTGAAACTGCTCCGTCACATGGACGGTTCCCTGTTTGACATCGAGCACCGTGCCGATGACTACAGCGGTGGACGACAGAATCTGAGCCCGGTTCAGTGTCACCGGGTTGGCCGTGCCCGCCGCCAGCAGCAGCAGGCCAAGCCACCAGAGGCCCGCCGTAACAGCCGCCAGCCGCAACAGGCCGCCAGCCCGGTTCCCGCTGGTGGAATCTGCTTCAGCTGTGATGCCGGGCGAAGCACCGCCGGTCGGCTGTTCCGCACTGTCTTCCGCCTGTCCCGCGGGAACGGCAGGCTGATCCGCGGGAGCAGAGGATTCGGGGATAGGGTCCGTCTCGACCGTCATTTCACTGGAACCATCGTCAGACTTTGCGGACGGTTTTGTGGCGACATGGTCGGCGGGCGGTTGATCCGCAGAGGCTGTGGATCGAGGTCCATCCATGCTGAACTCTCAACTGCGTATCGGCTGGCCTGACCGAAACCCCGACCAGCCAGCAGCGGCTACTGTGAATCAGCCTGCCGACGTGCCAGATGACGGCATTCAGGGGGCACTGTAGCGGCCACCTCCCTGCCGGGAAAGTGGAACACGCTCCAGCCGGTGGGACGCCGCGAAATTCAGCTGTGCCGCCGAAACGCCTGGGCCGTATCGATCGTGTAATCCCGCTCGAAGGCATCGGCGAAGTCATACACATCGTAAAAATCAGTCAGACGGTCGCGTTCCGTCTTTTTCATTTCGCCCCGCTCAATCATCTCGAACACCATCCGACCAAAATCAGCGGTCTCGGTGATGCCCCAGTTGCGGAATACGGCACGGGCCATCAGCCCAAACTGACGGCGGGCCAGCTCGCCAATGCCTTCCGACAGTTCCTGACCGGAAATATGAGCATCTTCCTCGCTCCGGGCATTGGCGGAGCTTCGCCCCAGACGCTGCTGAGTGAACTGCAGCGACTGAAACAGGAACTGGTACGCGTTGGGATGATACCGACGCAGGCGGGCGGCCGTTGTTCTGGTGGTCGTCATGGTTTGCCCGGCTCTGAACTTCGCGGGAAGCGAGAATGAAGATTACCGAAAATGAGACGGTTCATCTGACTATACCGGATGGTTCCAGCCAGCAGAAGCGCCGGAAGCGGACTCGATTCTCCAGAAATCAGGAGTTCCCTGACAGACCAGATTCACTCTTGACAGAGCCCCCGCTGATTTCACTGTACCACACGGAATGACCGGCAGCGCTCCAGCCCGCTGCCTGGTCCGGTCCGGCTTCCACCAGTAGAATCCGGACTCCAGCGAAAAACCAGTGGCAGAAGGAGTTTCTGCCCGCCCGCTGAACAGCATTCGCCAGGCCAGTCCGGGCGGAAGCTGTTCCCGCGGGGCTTCAGTTTTCCGGGTGACCAGCCAGCCTGGCGCAACAGATATCGGACGAAACCATGCCGCAGACATTCAGCATTGCCGTCATTCCGGGTGACGGAATCGGTGTGGAAGTCACCGAAGCCGCCATGGCCGCTGTCGAAGCAGCCGCCCCGCTCTCGGACGCCGTCTGCGAATGGACACCGTACCCCTGGGGCACCGACTGGTACTTCGAGCATGGCCGCATGGCGCCCGAAGATTACCTCGACCAGCTCGCCCGGCACGATGCCATTCTGCTGGGCGCCGTGGGCCACCCCGACGTGCAGGATCACATCACCCTCAACGGGCTGCTGCTGCCCATTCGCCGTCGGTTCGATCAGTGCGTCTGCCTGCGGCCCGCCTACCTGTATGAAGGCGTGGAAAGCCCGCTCCGCAACCAGACCGCCGGCGCAATCGACATCGCCGTGTTCCGCGAAAACGTGGAGGGCGAATACGCCAACATCGGCGGCCGGCTGTACCAGCACAAAGCCGACGACATCGCCGTGCAGACATCTGTCTTCACCCGTCGCGGCTGCGAACGCATCATTCGCGCCGCCTTCGAGCACACCCGCCAGCCCTGCCGCAAACAGCGGGACCAGCGGAAGGTGACGTCCATCACCAAGAGCAACGCCCAGGGCTACGGCATGGTATTGTGGGATGAAGTCTTCGCGCAGATTGCCACCGAATACCCCGACGTGGCCACCGATTCCCTGCTGATTGACGCCGCTGCCATGGATTTCGTCCGCCGGCCGGAATCATTCGATGTGGTCGTCGCCAGCAACCTGTTCGGCGATATTCTCACCGACCTGGCCGCGATTCTCGTCGGCAGCATGGGCCTGGCTCCCAGCGCCAACATCGACCCCACCCGCCAGAACCCGGGCATGTTCGAGCCCGTTCACGGTTCCGCGCCGGATATCACCGGGAAGGGCATCGCCAACCCGCTGGCCGCAATTCTTTCGGCAGGCATGATGCTCGAACATCTGCAGCTGCCGGCAGCTGCCGGGGCGATTCAGCAGGCAGTGACCAATGTCCTGGCCGCGGGCAGCCCCCGCACTCCCGATCTGGGCGGCACCGGCACC
>JAGQPV010000612.1 GCA_020426545.1 Planctomycetaceae bacterium | reverse complement strand
GAACATACATTCCAGGATCGCGAGGTTACCCGGACTGCACGCCAAACCGGTCCGGCAAACAGCCCGCCGGGTGTCTGTCAGACCCGCAGCCCAGCCCCCTTACGGGCCGCCCGTCTGCGTTTCGGAACGTACGGCGTTGGCCCGGTCCAGCAGTTCCTGCGTGGGCACCACCACCTGCGGCTGCAGCCGGTAGCTGAACTCGTGCCGGTTGGTAATCCGCCGGAAGGCGAAGTTATCGGCCACGAATTCAAACGGCAGAATCTGATACCACGGGGCGGGCACCTTCTGCAGCACCGTCAGCGTTTCGTACCCGTCCTTCACCAGCATGATCTCGCGGGTGCCGTAATAGGTGAAGTCCATCGAAACCGGCGTATGGCCGATTTCCTCACCATCCACAATCACCAGCGCATCGGGCGGGTCGGAACGGATGGTCATCCGGCGGTAGACACAGCCCGTCTGCAGTGACAGCACCACCGCCACCGCCAGGAATGTCAGCATTCGGCGTCCGCCGCGGGTGGCGCAGCCTGTTCCACCAGCGGCGGAGCAGGCGGACGCGGAGCGACCAGGTTCAGGCAGTTCACCTGACATGGGGATGTCCTCCGCTGGCGGGCAGCTGTCTGCCGCCGCATGCGCGCGGAATCTGCGGTTGTTCAGACAAAATGCCATACGGGAAAACAGTTGCAGGCGGAAGGGAGACCCTGGCAGGCGGGGAAGCCCGACAGGGGCGGAGGGGGGAAGTGACCTGGTGCACTGTCCGTTTCTGACTGCCGGAGCGACCATTCCGCAGGAGGGCTGCGGAATGTCCCGCTTCGCATTCAGACTCTCTTTCAGGACCAGGGCGGCAGATCATAGCGATACCCGGCTTCCCGGCAAGGCCAGATTCTGCCCGCTGAACATCGCCCCGGAATCAGCCGTTTTCCGGCTGGAGGTCTCCGGCCGGGAATCCCGCTGGCAGCCACCCGTTCAGTCAATTCGCACATGGCAGGGGTTTACGCCGTTCTCTGGCGGGGGTTATCATCAGGAGGCCACGGCAGCAGTTGCGGCTCCACGTGCGACAGCGACTGCGGGCCTGCTGCGGCACATAACGGGACCGCCAGCCGGTCGGTGGTGGAGGCTTCATGCGCTGGGAGCAGAAAATACAGTACGCCTCGATGAGCGACATCGGTTTCCGACGTCGCAACAATCAGGATTCGTACAGCATTCAGACCTGCTCCGACCGGGAAACCTGGCAGCGGAGCGGCCATGTGTTTCTGGTGGCCGATGGCATGGGCGGCCACGCGGTGGGCGAACTGGCCAGCAAGATCGCCGCCGATACCATTCCCCATACCTTCCGCAAAACGCGAAACACCTCCACCGAAGACGCATTGCGGATGGCCATTGAAGAGGCCAACGCCAGCATTTACCGGCGGGGCCAGCTGAATCCCGATTTCCTGCGGATGGGCACCACCTGCACCACCCTGGTGCTGGGACCGCGGGGCGTGCTCATTGGCCATGTGGGCGACAGCCGCTGTTACCGGGCCCGCAACAACCGGCTCGACCAGCTCAGTTTCGACCACAGCCTGCAGTGGGAACTGCTCAAGCAGGGCCGGATGAAGCCGGAAGATATCTTCCTGCACGAGCCCCGGCATGTGATTACCCGCTCCCTCGGGCCGGAGGAAAAGGTGCAGGTCGATGTGGAAGGGCCGCTGCCGGTGCTCCCCGGAGACACCTACCTCCTCTGCTCGGACGGCCTGACCGGCCACCTGAACGACGAGGAAATCGGCACGATCATCGGCAACCTGGCTCCTTCGGAAGCCTGTCGCCTGCTGGTCAACCTGGCCAATCTGCGGGGCGGTTCCGACAACATCACCGTGGTCATTGTGCGGGCCGGCAGGCTGCCCAAAGGGGCAGAACCCGCCCTGCCGCCCGTCGAAGAAGAACCACCGGGCGACCGACTGCGGGCCTGGGCCTGGCTGGCCGCCAACTGGTTTGTCGCCATGCTGCTGGTCGCCGGCATCTGCGGGATTGTGCTGGGTAAACTGTGGCCCGGCCTGTCGCTGCTGTCGCTGGGAATTGTGCTGACCGGCGCCATGATCATCTACTGGCTGCGGCACCGCCCCGCCCCGGATGAACCGGACGACGCCGACCGCACCGTGCATTTCCGCCCGTACCGCTCGGCCCCGGCCCGGCTGAACCAGAACCTGCTGGAACACCTGGCCTCCGTCGATTCGGAACTGCACCGCACCGCGACGGAAGAAGGCTGGGACATTGACCACACGGCCCACGATGCCGCCTGGCAGAAGGCCCGTGCAGCCCTCCAGGAACAGGACCATAAGACAGCCCTGGAAGAACTGGCCCACGGCATCGACCTGCTGATGACGGGCGTGCATCAGCACCGCAAGCAGGTCTCCCACAATTCCCGCTGGGGACGTCGCCCCTCGCCCGATGCCGAGCAGTCCCGCAATTAGGCTTCCGGCGGTTCAGCCTTATTGGCTGCCGCCGTACTCCGGGTGTTCACCCGCACCGGCCAGCCCGCCGAACTGACGCACCGCTTCGTACACCACCGTATTGACCGTGCTGGCCAGATTCAGGCTGCGGACTTCCGGCCGCATGGGCAGCATTAAAGAGGTGGGCCGGTACTGCTGGCGAATACTGGCCGGCAGCCCGCGGGATTCACTGCCGAACAGCAGCACATCACCGGGAGAGAACGTCGCCTCCCACACCGGGCGGGTGGCGGTTTTCGTCAGGCACCACACCGTCCGGCCCGGCAACCGCTGTTCCACGGTCGGCCAGTCCTCCACGGCTTCCCAGTCCAGATACTGCCAGTAATCCATCGCCGCCCGCCGCAGGTGGCGTTCGTCCACACGAAAACCCAGCGGCCGCACCAGCCACAGTCGGGCTCCCACGGCGACACACGTCCGGCCGATGTTCCCCGTATTCTGCGGGATTTCCGGCTGATGCAGCACCACGTGCAGCAGCGGTTCCGGCGGTGATTCCAGCGGCAGATCGGGCGAACTCATGGCAACCGGCTACAGGCAGATGCTGAAGAAACAGACACGCGACTCGCGATCCTTCCTAGCCCTGGCCGCTCAATCAGCACAGGCCAGCCCCAGGCGAAACGTTCGCTCATCCTGGCAACCCCGGGGCACACCGTCCACCCAGGCAGTCTCCCGCAAACCGCGCAGGACTGACCGTGTTCTACGCAGTGGCCGGTGCCTCCACACCCGATCCCTTCACATCCATTCAGAGTTCTGCCCCTCGCCAGCGGCCCCGGCACGGGAAGAACCAGAACTCTCCAGACCCCTGCCATCATTCGACTTACGGCCCGCCCTCTCTTCGGGATCATGAGGAACTGATGAGGAGTCGGCCCGCATTCGGCATTCTGGCACACCCGTTGCGAGAGACGCCTCCGGCCCCGGCGCCAATGTTCCATCCTTCCGGGGATGCAGCAGCAACAGAACGAAGTTCGAGCAACTTTTCCTGGAGACAGACACGGTGCAGACGGAACGTCGCGGTTACCTGATCGACATGGATGGCGTGATCTACCGCGGATCGCAGCTGATTCCCGGTGCGGAGCGGTTTATCCGCAGCCTGCAGGAGCAGCAGATCCCTTTTCTGTTTCTGACCAACAACAGCCAGCGAACCCGCCGGGACGTGATGACCCGCCTGGGCCGCATGGGGATTGAAGTCAGCGAGTCGGAGATCTTTACCTGTGCCATGGCCACTGCCCGTTTCCTGGCTTCCCAGAAGCCG
>JAGQPV010000611.1 GCA_020426545.1 Planctomycetaceae bacterium | reverse complement strand
CCCGTTGCTGCCGCGGGGCGGACAGGTTGCTCGCGTCGGGAGACAGCTGCCGGATGGGGATGAACAACGGGCAGGCGATCTGTCGCTTCCGCAGCCGGCTGCAACGTTGCCACGGCAGACGCGGGACGAATGGCCCCGGCAGTGGCTGGCTGTAAGTCGGGCTGCGAGCCGGGCTGCGACTCAACCACCGGTCGGGAGCCTTTCCTGACCGGCAGCTGGAACATCTCTTCGGCCACGGCTTCAGCCGCGGCGGGCAGCAGCCCGGCGCACAGCAGCAACCCGCACACAGCTCGTCGCGAATACATTTGCTCTCCTCACCCGGACAACTCGCTGAATCGAAATAATCGTCAAACTCAATGATTCAGGAATGCAGAATGAATCGACTGTATTGATTATGCGACTTCACAATCTGCGGCAGCCCGCATGAATTCTTAACATAACCCTCAGAATCATTCGATTTTCTTTTCACACTGGGCAATATGCCGCTTCAGCGCAGCCATGCCGTCGCGGTACACATCCAGCACCCGGGCCCGTTCCTGCGGATCGGCGAACTGAGCAGTTTCACCAATCTCCCTCAGGCTCTCTGCCATATCGGCCAGAAGTGCCGCTCCGGCCCGCGGGTCGAAATGCCGGCGGCCACCGAGTTCAACCTGCACCGCCCCCGTGTGGGCAAACAGGGGCCGGCCTGCTTCATTCCGACCAGGCTCTCCGGCCCTCTTCCGCCGGACTGCGGCAGATTCCGCCGGATCTTCCACCGGGGGAATCCGCAGCGCCAGCCAGCAGGGCTGCGGAATCAGCAGCTCGAATTCGAAATCGAGGGCGGCTTCCCAGTGCCCGCCCACCCTGCGGGACGGGGCCGAGCTGATGACCTGTCCGTTGCGGACCAGTTCAATCTTCCCGAAGTCGGCCCGGCCGCGACCACGGGCGGCAATCTGCACGTTCCCGGGATGAGCCAGAGAAACCATTTCCCCGGGCTGCCGCCCGTTCACACTCAGTTCGAGCAGCGGCCCGTTGGTGATGGTGCTCTGTCCGGCAGCCAGCTTCCGCAGCCAGCCCTGCACACCGCTGCCCTGAGCCGCCGGAACATACACCCGGGAAAAGTCATACATGAACCAGTCGGTACCGGTGGAGAAGGCGACGGGAATCCCCGCGTTCAGATACCGGTAGAAGCTGTCTTCGTAACTTCCGTGGTTCCCGCCATCGAAAATATTCTGCGCATCGACCCGCCCGCTGACGAAATTCGGCACGTCTTCCCGCCCCCAGGCATTATGGCACCAGACAACCGTGGCCCCATCCTTCCGAGCCTGACGGATTCCCCGCTCCAGCGGCAGCCCGTCGGTACCGGTTTTCATGATGCCGGGGCCGATGCTCACCGGCAGAATCAGCCGTTGGATATTCAGCAGCATCACATGCCCGTAACCCTGGTTGAACCCCGAGAAGTTATGACGGTGCTCCTCGCCGTTGCCGAACAGTACGCCACTGTCCCGCTCCAGCCGTTCAAGATCGCCGCGGGTATACCGGTTAGAGATGTAATCCCGGTCGGCGTCGGCCCGCTCCAGATAGGACAGGAACACCACATCCAGGCCATCCGTATGAGGCACTTCCCGCAGGTATCGATCGCATTCCTCCCGCGTCAGCTTCATCAGATGCAGATGGGTATTGCCTGCCACCTGCCCGCTGGCGCGGCTGTCGTGAAACCTGATCAGCGACAGCTGCACCACCCGGGAGTCCTGCCCGGAGAGATCGAGCGTGCGGCTGGTCCGCTCGGTTTCCAGCCCCGAGAAGGCTTCAATCTTCACCGATTGCCGCGGCAGCCGGATCGTGCGGGAACCCGGCAGCACATACCAGTCCCGCAGCGGCTCCTCTCCGGGCAGGCCCGTTCCCCGTGAGAACAGTTCCGGAATCTCGATCACGGTCCCGCTGGAGTCTGTTACGCGGATCAGTCCGGGCAGCTCTTTCCCCGTTCCGTCCTCCACCAGGGAAAGTTTCACTTCACAGGTGTCGCGCGACGTTCCCCCGCTCACCACCAGCAGACCGAGAAGGATCACCACCGTCATCCACCGGGCAGATCGCATCAGCAGCCCTCTCCAGACCGTGTCACCATGGAAACCGGGCGAAAACCAGCGTCCCGCCGGCGGTCGAAATCTGGCAGCATGCCGCCGGAAACCGCGAATGGGGGCTTCCGGATTTCCGGCTGCGCGGAGCCTCTGTCGCTCGAAGATCAGCAGCCGGAGCCGCCCGTCATGCTAGAATTGACTCTGGTGGACTGCAACAGGCTGCGGATCAGCCTGGCGGTCTCAGCCAGCTGCCCGGGGATTGATGCCTCAAATCAGACAGGAGCCGCCATGAACGCCACATCTGCGACCGAACTGCGTCAGCAGCAGATTCAGCAGGCCGAAGAGCTGCTGTTTTCCGGCCCGTTGCGGGCGGGTTTCGCCAAGGGGCTGTACTTCGGTCAGTTCCGGGCGGAAGCCATGTTTCCCTGGCCGGTGCAGCCGTCCGACGAACAGCAGACTGGCGATGAGGCTGTGGCCGCCGTGGAGCAGTACGTGCAGCAGCACCTCGATCCCGCGGCGATCGACCGCAACGCGGATATTCCTCCGGAGGTCATTCGCGGACTTGCGGAGTTGGGCGTCCTGGGCATGACCGTCGCCCCGGAACACGGCGGACGGGGCTTCACGCAGAAGAATTACTGCCGGGTGATGGAAGTCATTGGCGGCCACTGCGCCGCCACCGCGGTCTTCGTGAATGCTCATCACTCGATCGGGCTGCGGGCGCTGGAACTGTTTGGCACACCCGAACAGAAGGCCCGCTGGATGCGGCCGCTGGCCACGGGCGAACAACTGGCCGCGTTCGCCCTCACCGAACCGGAAGCCGGCTCGGATGCCTCCAACGTGCAGACCAGGGCCACTCCCACCGAAGACGGAACGGCCTACATTCTGAACGGGGAAAAGCGTTACATCACCAATGGTGGCATTGCTGATGTGCTGACCGTCATGGCCCGCACTCCAGATGACCGGGATCCCGACGGACGGGTGACCGCTTTTCTGGTCACTCCCGATATGCCGGGCTTTGAAGTGGTGGAACCCCGCATGGAGAAATGCGGCATTCGCGGGACAGCCACCGCCAGGCTGGCCTTCCACAACATGCGGGTACCCCGCGAGAACCTGCTGGGAGAACGGGGCCGCGGGCTGCGGCTGGCCTTAACCGTGCTCGATTTCGGCCGCACAACATTCGGTGCCAGCTGCACCGGAGCCGCAAAGTTCTGCGTGGAGCACATGGCCCGACACGCGGCCCGGAGACGGCAGTTCGGTCGCGCACTGGGCGAGTTCGAGCTGGTGCAGGGCAAGATTGCGGAAGCAGCCGCCGACACCTTCGCCATGGAGTCCGCCACCTGGTACACCGCCGAACTGATCGACAGTGGCTCGGAAGATTACATGCTCGAAACGGCGATGCTGAAAGTTTTCGCCAGCGACATGCTGTGGCGGATTGTGAACGACACCCTGCAGATTTACGGTGGAGCAGGGTACTTCAGCGATCAGCCCTTCGAGCGGATGATGCGGGACGCCCGCATTAACCTGATCGGCGAGGGGGCGAACGATGTGCTCCGCTGCTTCATTGCCATGGTGGGTCTGCGGGATCTGGGCAAACAGATGGAAAGCATGCTGAAGAAGCCGTGGCAGGTTGTCCGCCTGTGGCGTTCCCGCCCGCAGCTCCCGCAGCCGGCAATGACCAG
>JAGQPV010000610.1 GCA_020426545.1 Planctomycetaceae bacterium | reverse complement strand
CGCGTATCTGTTCACCGGTGCGCGGGGTGTGGGCAAGACGTCGATGGCCAGAATTCTGGCCAAGGCACTTAACTGCCCGAATGTGGAAAACGGCGTCCCCTGCAACAACTGCGAAATCTGTAACGGAATCACCCGCGGCAGCGATATGGATGTCCAGGAAATCGACGGTGCTTCCAACCGTCGCATCGACGACATCCGGGCTCTGCGGGCCAATGCCTCCGTGCGTTCCATGCGGACGCAGTACAAGCTGTACATCATCGACGAAGTCCACATGCTGGTGCGTGAGGCCTTCAACGCCCTGCTGAAGACACTGGAGGAACCGCCGCCCGGGGTGAAATTCGTCTTCTGCACCACCGAGCCGCACAAAATTCCCGATACGATTCTCAGCCGCTGCCAGCGATTCGATTTCAGCACCATCGAAACGGCCAGCATCTGCGAGCGGCTGCGGGTCATCGCGGAGCAGGAGGGTTACCAGGTCGAACCGGAAGCTCTCGAACTGGTGGCCCGCCGGGCGGGCGGTTCGATGCGGGACAGCCAGTCGCTGTTCGATCAGCTGCTGGCCTTCGGCGAACAGACCATTTCCGCGGCTGATGTCCACCGGCTGCTGGGCACCGCGGGCGATGACAGGCTGCTGGCGATTCTGCAGAACATTGTCTCTCACGAGACAGCCGCCGCCCTGCGGGAATTTGATGTCACCGTGGCCAGCGGCGTGCAGCCGGGAGAACTGGTCGATCAGCTGGTGAACTGCCTCCGCGATCTGATGATCGTCTCATCCGGAGCCGACTCACTGGCACTGCAGGGGCTGGGCGAAGGCAGCCGGGCCGATCTCGCACAATCCGCCAGCCGCTGGGGACTACGGACGATTGTCTCCGCAATTGAGATTCTGGCCGAATGCCGGGTCCGTATGGGAACCACTCCCTTTGGCCGTGCTCTGGCGGAAGCCGCCATTGCCCGTCTGTCGCTGCTGGAAGATCTGGAAGCCCTGGGCAGCCTCATCGCGCAAATGAAATCTGGCAGCGGGCTCAGCCTCGAAGTCCAGCAGACCGTGCATTCCGGCCCGCCACGAATCGGGCACTCGGCACCTGCTTCCGCCACCTCCCCGTCCCGCCGGGTCGACAGCCCGGGTTCCGCCGGTCAGTCGGTTCCCAGTTCGGGTTCCGCTCCCACCACCGCCGGGAACTCATCGTCCGCCGGACTTCCAGCCGACGACACACCTTCAGACAGTTCACATTCGGCCGGACCGCCCGCGAACCGGCCGCAATCGCACCCGTCTCAGCCGGACCGGCAGGGACAGTCACCCGGTCAGGCCGGTGGGGCATCGGCGGAGTACCGCCCGGCCTCCCCGTCTGCACTGTCAGAATCTCGTTCCAGAGAGCAGCCGCCAGCAGACGGCCCCGCGGCAGAGCCGTCCGGCAGTTCGTCCGCAAATGTGGAACTGTCCAGCCAGACAGCCCATGCCAGTCACCGGATGAACGAACCGGGGCACTTCTCCCCGCAGACCGATGTTCAGCAGGGGGCAGCCACCGCTGTTGCCGGGCAGGAAAACGGGCCGGACAGCGACTCCACTTTCCAGACGGAAGCCCCGGTCGAATCGCGGACGGAACCGCCAGTCGAGGCTCAAACCGCCCCCGAAGACAGCGAATCTCCCCCGGCGAGTGGCCGTTCCTTAAAGGAACTGGGACCGACGATTCTGCCGCAACTCATTGAGCAGGCAGATGATAACATCCGTGGACACCTCAAGGCGGCCAGCGAACTAGCAATTTCCGGGCCAAACACTCTCGACCTGGTCTTCCCCGCGGCGTATCGTTTTAGTATGCAATACTGTGAGCGACCGGAGATGCACTCCCGTCTCGAACGGATTGCCTCGCAGATCGCCGGTCAGGCCGTGCAGATTCAGTATCGAATCATCGAATCTGCGGTGGCGGAAACCACGACAGAACAGGCACCAGTGGACAAAGGAAACCGGCTGGAAGACTTCGCCCTGCAGGATCCCCTGGTTCAGGCCGCCATCTCGGTCTTTGGAGCCACCTGCATCAGGTCAGAAAGGATTCCCGACCGGCCAGCCTCCAGGGAATAGTCAACGATGCTCGGAAACCTCGGCAATCTGGCCTCGCTGCTGAAGCAGGCCCCGGAGATCATGAAGCAGGCTCAGCAGATGCAGGGCCGCATGCAGGAAGTTCAGGAGCGGCTGGCCGCCCTGCGGGTGGAAGGTTCCGCCGGCGGGGGAATGGTCACCGCGGAAGTCTCCGGTCAGCAGAAGGTGACCGCCATTCGGGTCGAGCAGTCGCTGCTGGACGATGGCGACCACGAAGTGCTGGAAGATCTGGTCCTCTCGGCCGTCAATCAGGCACTGGACCGGGCCCGTGACGCCGCAGCGGCCGAAATGCAGAATGCGACCGGCGAAATGAACGTGCCCGGCCTGCAGGACATGATGTCCCGCTTCGGTTTCGATCAGCAGACGTAACCCACCACGGGTGGCGGGGTATCGGGACAATGTCTGCGGAGCCCGACTGCCGGTTCCCCGGCTGCTGCCGCGCCCACCAGCAGGGATCGGCCTCGGGTGAATCCCGATACCGCCGGCCAGCTTTTCAGACGAAATGGATGTCCCTCACTCCTCAGTTGGATCTCACCCCGCGCAGCATGCGGGAGAATTCCGCGAGAGATCTCTCCACAGGCAGCAGGTATCGACAGACACTGCGGCGGGAATCCTGATAGCAGGGCCTTTCATAAGACGGGAAGCAGGCGAAGAGGTCCACAGGACAGGCCGGCCCGACGCAGGACTTCTGCCCGGCCCGGTGGAACCGGTCTCAGTGGGGAAACAGCAGACAGCAGGACAGTTTCAGCAGCACGGCAGCGGTAAAGACAGCAGCAGGGAAACCAGCGAATCGCCGGGGGGCCGCCCGACACCAGGAATCTGGCACACCAGTTCAAGCAGCAAAGCCGGGAATGTCATTGATGACGAACGACGCAGACACTCATCCCTACGGAGCCGCGGTCGGCACGCTGATTCAGCGGCTGTCCGGCCTGCCCGGCATTGGCCGCAAAACGGCCGAACGGCTGGCCAATCACCTGGTGAGCTGCCGGGAACCGGACGCACTTGCCCTGGCGGAGGCCATCCGCAGTGTGCGAACCAATGTCCGCCGGTGCCGTTCCTGCTTCAACCTGACGGAATCGGAAATCTGCCGCATCTGTTCCGACCCCCGCCGAAACCGCCACCAGATTTGTATCGTCGAGCAGCCACGGGACGTGGTTTCTCTCGAAGCAGCCGGTGTATTTCAGGGGCTGTACCATGTGCTGGGCGGCCGCATTTCTCCCCTCGAAGGAGTCGGCCCGGAAGACCTCACGCTGGACGCCCTCGTTCGCCGGGTTCGTCAGGACGAAGTGACGGAAATCCTGATGGCCACCAACCCCACGCTTGAGGGCGACGGAACAGCCCTGTTTATCTCAAATCTGCTGGAGAACGAACCCGTGCAGATTACCCGCCTGGCCCGGGGAATTGCCTCCGGCAGCGTCCTGGAATTTGCCAACCGGGAGATGCTGGCCGATGCGATTCGCGGCCGGCAGAACTTTTGATTTCCCGCCGCCGACCAACCACCCCCTGTGCTGGCCTGAAAACCCGGCCCGGAACACGCTTCACCGGGACAGCAGCCGGGCGCGGCAGGCACCGTTTTGAGGGACTCCCCGCCACTGTTGAAATCATGCATTGCTTGCCGGGCCGTCTGAAAGAATAACAGGATGCCCTTC
>JAGQPV010000609.1 GCA_020426545.1 Planctomycetaceae bacterium | reverse complement strand
CGGATCCACCGGGTCCGCCACGGCGAAAACTCCGGTGGCCACGACCTGAATCCAGCCTGCCAGGCAGAGACTGCTGAGCAGAAAAACCTGTCCGGACCGCCGGACGACGCATAAAATCAGATGGTTTTATTCCTGACAGCTGTTCTGTCCCTCGCGGGAGAAGCGAGTTTCCGGCCTGCCACTTCGGGTGAACAGCAGCGGAAACCCTGACAGAACAGCCAGCAGCCCGGCCGGTCACCCGGACAGGCCGGGCCGATACTGGCCGAACAACGAACATTCCCCGGCACACCGGCGAGCCCCCGGCAGCTGCCTTACAGAATCAGAAAGGGACGGATCATGAATCTCACTCCCGAGCAGCGACAGATCGGCAAAGAGAACTTCAACGAAGCTGTGGCTGCCGTCCGCAGCAAGGACAAGACGTTCAACGACGCCATCGACGTCAACCGGCGTTCGTTCCTGGTCGGTGCCGCCGCTGCCGTGCCGACTCTGGGTGCGGTTTACTTCGGATACGAGGAACTCAAAGGCGACCCGGTTCGCGTGGGGTTCATCGGCACGGGCGATGAAGGCAGCATTCTCATCACCCAGCATCCGCCGGCCTACATGGACATTGTGGCCGTGGCCGACCTGCGGCCCAGCAACCTGACGCGGGCCTTCACCGGCGACGGGAACGAGCACCGCGTCGGCCTGACCAGCAAACTGGGCGCGAAGCAGGCTGCCAAAATCCGCCGCTTCCCGAACCACCGCGACCTGATCAAAGCGAAGGACGAACTGGGGCTGGAAGCTGTGGTGATTGCGGTGCCGCTGAACCAGCACGCCCCGATTGCCATTGAGGCGATGAAGGCCGGCCTGCATGTGCTGTCCGAAAAGCTCATGGCGCAGTCGGTCGCCGAGTGCAAGGAAATGATCCAGGTGGCCGAGGAGAACAAGCTGCTCCTGGCCGTGGGTCACCAGCGGCATTACAGCGTCCTGTACGATCATGCCAACCACATCATCGAGCAGGGTCTGCTGGGCGATATCCGTTTCATTCGGGCTCAGTGGCACCGTAACAACAGCTTCCCGCTGCGGGACAGCTGGCGGAAGGACCTCGGACGTTACCGGGCCGGTTACCTGTCCGACAAAGAGGTTATTGGCGAGCTGGTGCAGGAGTACGGTTACGACTCGATGGAGCAGCTGTGCAACTGGCGGCTGTTCAACAAGACCGGCGGCGGCCTGATGGCCGAACTGGGCAGCCACCAGCTGGATGCCTGCAGTATCTTCCTGAGTGCCGGCCGGCCGGAGAAAGTGAAACCGCTGGCCGTGCAGGGCTACGGCGGACGGAACTTCTACGGTGTGAAGGGCGTGGGCTCGCTGGACAAGCAGAACGATCCCCGCGAGATCGACGATCACGTGTATGTGACGTTCGAGTTCCCCGGCCCGAACTACGAGGAAGACGACCACGACAAGGTGATCGTCACGTACTCCTCGATCAACACGAACAGCCACGAGCCGTACGGCGAAACCATCTTCGGCAGCCGGGCCACATTGACGATGGAGAAAGAGCAGGAAGCGCTCCTCTCCAAGGAGGGCAGTGCCCTCAACGGCCCGGGCGGCCCGGACCAGCGGCTGTACGTGATCAACGGTCGGGATGGCGGACCGGTCCTCAGTGCCAGCGAAAGCCTCGCCCCCAGCGCGGCCGCTTCGGCCACTCAGGGTGCCACGGGGGCATCGATCAGCCGCGGGTACACCGAAGAGATGGAGCACTTCTGTCACTGCATCCGCACAAATAACCACAGCTCGCCCAAAGAAGGTGGCCTGCGGTGTAACGGCACGGTGGCCATGGCCGACGCCATCATGGCGCTGACTTCCAACCTGGCCATGAAGTACCAGAAGCGGATTGAGTTCAAGCCGGAGTGGTTCGATCCGAAAAGCCCGGCCACTCCCGAGACCGATCCCGAAATCATCGGTTAGGCAGCCAGGCCGGAAGGCTGCACAGCAGGTTCTGCCGAACCTGAACTGAATTCGAAACCCGCAGAACTCCGGACCGGCGGCCCCGTTGCTGCCGGTCCGGCTGTGTGTTTCAGAAACTGTCTGGCAGAAGGTTTCCGGCTGTCTGCCCGTGATCTGCCTGCGACCTGCCCACAGAATCAGCCGACATCCCGCACCCGCATGACGGTTTCCACTCCATTCCACACTGGCTGCCTGCCTGCGGTACCTGCCGCAGACGGCTGCCCTGCCTGCACGAGACGGTATCTCTCATGGGACGCTGGCCCGATTCCCGTCGCTCAACCCTGGTCACTGCACTGCTGATTTTCGGGTTGTTTCCCCTGCTGTGCCTGCTGGCCATGTGGTTTGTTCGCGGGTAAGAGCCGCCCGTTACCGTGGCATCCGCTGCCGGATGTGGTTTAATCCACTTCCTCCCGACACTCTGTTCGGGCATCGATGAGCCGCGCGGGGCCAGACTGCGCCGTCGCCTCCCCGGTCGCCACAGAACTGCAACAGCCAAACCCGACCGCTCACAGTGCATCCGCCGTATTAAGAGGTCCGTGTGTCCGCTTCCCGTCCTGCCGGCCTGCTGGTGATTTTCGTCACCGTATTCATCGACCTTCTGGGCTTCGGCATCGTGCTGCCGCTGCTGCCCCGCTACGGCGAAGCCTTCCAGGCGTCCGATCTCGAGCTGGGGCTGCTGATGTCGTCGTTCTCGGCGATGCAGTTCCTGTTCGCCCCGATCTGGGGACGGGTCTCCGACCGCATTGGACGACGGCCGATTCTGATGCTTGGCCTGGCCGGTTCCACAGGGTCGTATGCTCTGTTCGGCTTTGCCAGTTCGCTGGTCGGCGGTCAGACCATGCTGGGGCTGTCCGCGCTGACGTGGCTGTTCATCAGCCGGATCGGGGCGGGCATTGCCGGAGCCACGATTCCCACAGCCCAGGCCTACATTGCCGATGTCACCGGCCGGGCCAACCGGGCCAGGGGCATGGCCCTGATCGGCGCCGCCTTTGGTATCGGGTTCACCTTCGGCCCGCTGCTGGGAGCTGCCTTTGTTTCGGGAGAACCGGGTGCTCCGCCCAGTTCAGCCCCTGGTTATGTGGCGGCGGTGCTGTCCGGGCTGGCTCTGCTGATGGCCGTGTTCGTGCTGCCTGAATCGCTGAAGCCCGACTCCGACCCCGCCGCCACCCACTGGCTCGACATCTCCAGCCTGAAGCGGGCGGCCGGGCGGCCGGTGGCCCTGATGATTCTGCTGACCATTTTCCTGACGACCTTTGCCTTCGCGCAGTTTGAATCGACCCTGTCGCTGCTGACCCGCTCGCTGGGCATGGACCAGCGGAACAACTTCCTCGTGTTTGCCTACATTGGCCTCGTGCTGACCATCAGCCAGGGAGTGCTGGTCCGGCGGCTGGTATCGAAGCTGGGCGAGTACCGCATGAGCCTCGCCGGTGTGGTGCTGATGACGATTGGTCTGGGCCTGATCGCTCTGGCGGGTTCGCAGGAATCCTCCACATTGCTGCTGGCTGTGCTGCCGGTGAGTGTCATCGGTTTTTCGGCCATTACACCGTCACTGCAGTCGATGCTGTCGCTGGCCAGCCGCGAGTCCGATCAGGGCGGTATTCTTGGCCTCGGGCAGAGCATGTCGGCCCTGGCCCGCATCCTCGGGCCGCTGGCCGGCATCGTGCTGTTCGAGCGGATGGGCCTGACCTGGCCGTACTGGTGCGGGGCGGGGCTGATGGCGGTCGGCATTCTGCTGGTGGGTTCCCTCGCCAGGCTGGGGGCCCCGCTGCACGCGGCGGAAT
>JAGQPV010000060.1 GCA_020426545.1 Planctomycetaceae bacterium | reverse complement strand
GAGAGCGGCGGGCTGCGGCTGGAGGGGGCACGGATCAACATCCCGCGTCCTGAACGAGGTTCCGGCTCCCGGCAGGGACAGTATCCGCCGTGGGTGTTTCAGCTGGGCGCAGCCGACGTGGCCCTGCAGAACTGCTCCATCAGCCTGCCGATGTACGATACGGAAGAATTGAGTGGAATCATCCGCTGGCCGGAGGACCAGAGTGAGCTGGACGGTCGTGATTTTTCCACGGGACGGCCGGGACGGTACCGGAACACCCTGCTGATCACTGACAGCTGGATGACCGGCGAAGGCGTGCTGCTGAACGCGCACCTGCACCGACGGGCCATTGTCGTGCGGAACAGCGTGCTCTGTCCGCTGCGGGATCTGCTGCAGCTGGATATCAGCGGGGCCGAGGGAGAACCGGACTCGGCAGTCGATATCGACCATTCCACCCTGGCGACACCCAATACGGTATTTCAGATCAACTCGATCACCCGCAACAGGCGGACGGTGCGTCCGCTGCGGCTGTTCGTTCAGTCGACAATCTTCGCTACGCCGCCGGATCCCGGAGAGCAGATCGAATCAGAATCCATTTCCCTGAAATTTGAAGGGAACGTTCTGGAACAGTCTCAGGCGGTGTGGTTCGGCTCCCGAAACGGCTGGATGCTGCCGTCAATCAAGGTGCTGATGCGGGGACCGGGGATGCTGCCGGTCAACAGTCCGGACTTCACCCGCGACTGGCTGAGCCGGTGGGAAGCCGGTCACACCCTGCAGCCGCTGTACCGTTCGGGAGATGTCGTGCTGGCGAACCCCATGGGCCTGCCCCACCGGAACAGCCTGAAACCGGACAGCTACACCCTGGCCGGGCAGTGTTCGGCAGCTGGCTGGAGCGTGACCGGTGAGCCCATCGGGGCGGACGTCGCGCAGCTCAACCGGCAGCTGGAAGGGAAACCATCGGCGGGAAAGAAATCGCAGGACCGGAAGAAAGGCAAAACAAAACTGCCTTCCGCTCCCCGCAAATCGTCCACGCCCGGGTTCTGAGAGCAGCCTGCGGAACCTGGTAAGGGACCGCTGCGGGCTGCTGGCAGGACTCAGACGCTGGTGTGGCCTTCAATCGCGGAGTGGTCTTCATCGACCCGGGGCCAGGCCAGTGTGAAGCGGCTGCCCTGACCAGGCCGGCTTTCCACGGTGATTTCTCCGCCGTGCTCCCGCAGAATTTTCTGGCTGACCGCCAGCCCCAGCCCGGTCCCCCGGGCGCCCTTCGTCGATTCAAAGATGTTGAAGATCTTTGTCAGCTGTTCTGGCGGAATGCCTTCGCCGTTATCGGACACACTGACGAAGACGATATCGTTGGTTTCGTCGAAGCCCGTCTGCACCAGAACGGCCGCATCTTCCCGACTTTCGGCCGCATCGATGGCGTTGGTGACCACATTCAGCAGGCCGCGATGGATACCTTCGGCATCGTACAGCGTGGGCGGCAGGTCTTCTGCCTGCTGCATTTCCAGCCGGACTCCACACTCTTCGGCCCGGCTCTGCATCAGCTCGCAGACTTCTTTCACCGTCTCGTTAACATCCGCCTCCTGCATGACGGGCTTGCGTTCCTTGCTGAAGGTCAGCATATCCATCACGAGGTTGTAAATCTTGTTCTGATTCTTCTCGACGATACCCCAGCCCCGGCGGACGAGATCCTCGTTGTGATCTCCCAGCCCCATGTCGATCAGATAGCTCCCGCCGCGGACTCCCTGCAGAATGTTCTTGATGTGGTGGCTCAGCATGGCGATCGTCTGGCCCATGGCTGCCAGTCGTTCCGCCTTGAGCAGGGCATTCTGGTAGCGGCTGTTCTCAATCGCCAGAGCCGACTGCCGGCCGATGGCCACCAGCAGCCGCAGCTGTTCCTCGGTAAATTTGCTGCGGGTTTCGCCTTCAATCAGCGACTGCGAAGCGGGGGTGGTGGTATCGACGTAGATCACCCCCATCTGCACGGAATGCCCCTGCACGGGCACGCACATGGCTTCGCGAATTCCAGCCTGCAGAATGCTCTGCCCCGTATCGAACCGGCTGTCGCTGCGGGCATCGGAAGTGCGGACCCCCTGCCCGTTCTGCAGCACGTAATCCACAATGCTGCGGGAAACCGGCATCGGGTGCTGGGCATCACCGTCGGCCCGGACGCGAAACACGAGGGGCACCAGCCGCGCCGCTCCCGGCAGCGATCCGCCGGAAACCACTCCGGACTGAAACTCGGTGGCTTCCGGGTCGTCGATCAGCACACAGCCGCGGTCCGCCCCCACGACGGCAATCGTCAGGTCCAGAATCCGCCGCAGCAGCTGCTCGACAGACAGCGAAGGCGTGACGGCCTCTTCGGCAATGCGGTACAGCGCCTGCAGGTTCGCCAGAGTCTGCGAGGCGGCCGCGCCGGATTCCGGCTGGCTCATACCGTGCAGCAGCGTGGGGCTGGCTTCCTTCTGGCTGACACTGTCGATAATGCTCGAACGGTCGTCGAGCGTGTGCCGCCCGATCAGATCAACCTGATCAGCCACCAGCCGGGATTCGTCATCGGTGACGGGCCGGGAAAACAGCAGGACGGTGCGGCCCACCTGAATCCGGTCGCCGCTGTGCAGATCGCAGTTGCGTACGGGCACGCCGTTGACAAAAGTGCCGTTGGAACTGTTGCGGTCGAGAACCGACCAGTGGCCTCCGGAATGCTGAATCCTGGCGTGCTGCCGCGAGACTTCCGTATCGAGGATGCGAATCTCGTTACGAACGCCCCGGCCCACTCCGACGGAGGAACTGTCCCCCAGTTCGAAGCGGGTGCCCTGGTCAATCCCCTGGATGACCAGCAATGTGGCGCTGGTCACAGGTTCGTGCTCTGATCCGTCCACGGATTGCCATCCACACCGCAGAGTCTGGAAACTTCCGAAACAGCAAAGCTGAATCACAGTCTGCTGCAATTCTCTCCCGGGCAGCCTGCTCAATCAAACCCGCCAGGGAGTTTGCCGCCGACTGGAGAGGTTCGCCTCAGCCTGCTGACCTCTCCGGCTCTCTCCCTGTGACAGGACAGTGCCGGACAGCGGCCCGCTGGTTCCGGTGTCATGCAGGTTCTCTCACACCGTACCTGAAACGTCAGGCAGCAGGGCCCGCCCGGCGGCAGCACCATTCTGCCGCCATTCCCGCGCAGCCTGTCCGTCGGCTGAAAGTACCTGCCTCACATGTGCCGCGTCCGCTTTTGAAAACCAGCTGGCGGAATCAGAGGTTCCGCACGGCCTTCACCAGCACTGGTGCCGTGACGCTCTCTGGCCAGCCCGGAGTTCAGTCCCTGACGGGGCACTTATCTCTTGCCGCATCATAACAGGGCCGACGCAGATGTTCTGCACTCCAGCGCCACTTCCTGAGATCGTTCGCGATCAGGCATCTCCAAAATGCTGTACAGCGAACCAGGCGTACTCCAGCTGCACCAGAGTGAACAGCACCACGGCCAGCTGCACGGCACGGGAGGAAATCAGCAGGGCACGCAGCCGCGGCCAGCCGGCCGACAGAGCCAGACCTGCCAGCGGCAGCAGAACCGGAATGACGGGGAAATGGTAGGTTCCCCCCGAAAAGGCCAGCGAATACGGCCCGGCGTAGGCCAGCACCACCAGCACCAGCCACGCCAGCGGCGCCGGCGAGCACTCGCGCCACATGCCGCACAGGCCGGCCAGCACCAGCAGCATGGTGAGGGCATAGCCGCCGGCTTCCAGCAGCAGGACCAGAATCGACCCTTTCAGGGAAACGGCTCCCAGAGTGTGCAGCACGCGGGAACTGAGATAATCGAACCCCCAGAAGGCACAGGTGCGGTTGAAGGTTCTCAGCAGCGAAGTTCCGGGATGGCTGAGGACATGCCGAATGGCTTCCTGCTTCATGGCCGTGCGGGGGTCGGGATGGTTGTAGAACTGCAGCAGGTACTGCTGCACTTCAGGCGGGGCACTTTCGAACGGCCGCTGTGCCAGCTGGCTGGTCTTATAGAGCGGCGTGTACGGGTTATTGCCCAGAAACAGATTGCGTTCGTTATTGGTGGACAGTGCCGCTCCACCGCCGGTTCTGGCGTTGTGCCACAGCACGGGGGCCAGCACTGCTCCCACCATTGCCAGGGAAACGCAGACCATCCCGGCTGACTTTCCCAGCTGTTTCAGGGTCAGCTGCTTCAGCCGGAAACCTGCCTGCCACCAGACGGCAACTGGCGCCGCGACGGGCAGCAGCAGAGCGAGACTCATCATCGAAGGACGTGACAGACAGCCAACGCCAATCAACCCGCCGGTCAGCAGGGCATCCCGCAGACGATAATGCCGCAGCAGCTGCAGTCCGAACACGGCCGCCCCAATGAGGCAGAACCCCGCCAGATGCTGGGAATAAGGCTGGCTGGTCAGCAGGACGGCGGGCGGGTATATGGCCCACAGCCACGCCGCCAGCTTCGCTGCCTGCGGTTTTCCCGTCAGCTGCATGGTCAGCCGGGCGACGAACAGCGTCTGCAGCGTGCCCAGCAGAACCAGGGCCACCCGAGTGACAATCACCGTACTGCCGAGCAGGTCGAACAGAAACGCGAGCAGAAACGTCATTCCCGGTGGCCAGTAGAACGGTGCAGCTTCCCGGCTTCCGCTGGCGACTGCCTGGGCCTCCCGGAAATAATCCAGGGCATCGCTGCCGAGCGGGACAGTCCACATCAGGCCGATGGCGACGGCCGCCCGCACCGCAAAAGCAGCAGCTGTCGCCGGCCCGACGGCGATCAGAAACTCACGGCTGGGGCTGACAGGTTCCGATGCTCGTTGCGGCACCGCTCCGCCCGCGGAAGAACTGCCAGCGGAAGAACTGCCAGGCCCCGGGTCGACCGGCTGTGAACACGATTCAGCAGCGGCAGCAGCAGAACCATCCGTCATTGGCGAGGCATCCTGTGAAACTTCAGACATGACAGCTTTCCTGCCGGTGCAGTTTGCGGCCTGCTGGCGGGATTGACCGGTCGCCAGCAGGCCGAACCGATGCGGAGCCCTCAGCAGCGTGCGCGGTACGAATCACCTCTGCCTGCCGACCAGTTCCGGGGGAGCATCGACATCAGTCGTGTGATTCACAAAGGGACCGCTGGCTTCCCGGGGCACGACCGGATTCAACCGCGCCAGCCCCGCGGGAACAGTGCTGGTGGCCGCCGCAATAATCAGCAAGGCAGCACACACGCCCACCAGACGGCTGACCGGGTCTTTCAGGGCAAAGACGACGGGGTCTTCCGACAGCTTGCGCCGACGGGCGACAAACCAGACCCGCGTAATCCAGTACAGCACCAGCGGGCAGATCATCCACAGGGCCCACGGGTTGCGGTAGTTCTGCCGCATGGCATCGCTGTTGATGTACAGCGCCAGCACCAGCACGGCCAGGTAACCGCTGGCGGGGCCGATGCTTTCGATAATGCCGAGGTCGGTCACGAGGTAGCTGCGGTCCCGCGTGCCTTCGGCACCCTCGTCGTCGAGCCGCGACAGCTCGGCATAACGTTTCACGAAGGCCAGCGACGTGAACAGGAACATCGAAAAAGCCATCAGCCATTCCGAAACAGGAACCCCCGTGGCGGCTCCGCCGGCGATAATCCGCAGCGTATACAGCCCGGCGAGCACGAACACATCGACAATCAGCTTTCGCTTGAGCCACAGTGAATACGCCGTGGTTGTGACAAGGTAGATCCCCATCCAGGCGGCAAAGGCCGGCGGCAGGGCCAGCCAGGTCACCAGTACGGCTGTCCCCAATAGAGCGGCGATCAGCGGTGGTCCGGCCGTCAGCGGCAGTGTTCCGGCGGCAAACGGACGGCGGCATTTCCGGGGATGGCGACGATCGGCAGAGACATCCACCAGATCGTTCAGCACATACACGGCGGAAGCCGTGAGCGAGAAGACACCGAAGGCCAGCAGTGCCTGAATCACCGTGGCCGCCGTCAACACCTGGCCCAGCAGCATGGGGGCCAGCAGCAGCACGTTCTTGGCCCACTGATGCGGACGCAGGCATTTGAGAATGGCCCTGGGCCGCAGTCCGGCCACGGGGTGATGCATCATGACGGCATCGGCCCGGGCGGCTTTGCGGTACAGGCTTTCCGTCGAGGAAACCACGTGGATTTCGCTGGCGGCCTGCCACACGGGCAGATCGGCCGAGCTGTCGCCCACATAGGCGAACTGATCGCAGTCGTGTTCCCGGCACCAGGCCCGAATGAATTCCAGCTTTCTCAGACCGCGGAGATTCTCTCCCGGCCGGGTGGCGAGGACGTCATCAAACATCCCGAGATGCTCGGCCACCGCTTCCGCCCACGCCACCGGGCTGGCGGTTGCCAGCACGAGCGTTCTCCCGCGGGCATGCTGGTCTTTCAGCCACGCCAGCACTTCCTCATTCCAGGGCAATGTGGCGGCATCGGGAACAACCCGTGCGGACAGTTCCGCTTTCAAAGCGGCTTTGCCCCGGCTCAGCCATTGAGGCAGCCGGCACAGGTTCCGCCAGTCCTGCCGCAGAACGGGGATGACAGCTTCGTACAGCAGATCGGTCGCCACGAGTGTGCCATCGAGGTCGACGAACAGCGGGGGCTCGCCGGCCAGGCTGTCTTCTGCCGTGCCACCTGGTACCGTCACCCGGGCGGCGGACTCCGCAACCGGCGGGCGCGGGGTGTCTCCGCTGGAGGCAGCCACCGGAGGATTGGTCTGGTTCGGCAGTGTCGCTGTGGATTCCGAGGCGACGGGATCTCTGCTCATTGCAATTTGACCTGCCGTTGAAACTGACCTGCCGGGGCACAAAAGGCGGAACAGCTGACGTTCCGCCGCTGCAAGTCACCGGGAAGATTCCCGCAGCCTGAAGGAACCAGTGCACCCGGAACCGGGGATCCGGACAGAGCGAAAATCTGCCTGGAGAATGCGATGGTGGCCCTCCCTTGCCCGGTGGCAGCAGCAGTCTGCTGCCGGAGGACACCGTTCCCACGGGATATGGAGAAGACGGGCACGGTCCGCACCTGCCGGAAAGCTCCTGTCCGGATAGCTCTGTCCAGGAGCAGCCCCCGGGAAGATGCCGCGCACCGCTCCGTCCCGACGGGAGAAACCCACCGCCCTCTCGGCAAACCATAGCCTGCGCAGCAGCCGGGAGCGGCAGACAGGCCGCCCGATCAGGCGGGTCAGGCAAAGGGCAGTCCGCGGGACCGTTGCAATGCGTACAGTCTGCCCGCCACCGGGGAACGCGAGGCGGCACAATCCGGCCGTGCTGCAGAGCGGCGGCCGGGGGGACAGGCTCCGAGGGCAGAAACTGGAACCAGTGCATCAGCCTCGCAGGGGAACCGGGGTCCCTCTGCCGGCTGGTGCTGCGAGACCCGGAGCGCCATTTGCGCACGAGCGGCAGGGGAAATCTGGCGGCCAGGCACAGCCGGCCCGGACGGATTCAATCGCTCCGCCCGACCTCAGGCAGCCCGTCGCTGCTGGGTGCGGATTTTACGGCGGTCGTCGCCGGAAGAACTGCTGTCGTCGTCTGCCTCGACGGTGGAACCGGCGATATCTGGCTGACCCTCGCGGCGGGAGATCAATGTGAGCAGTGCGGGCATCAGCACGAGCGAAACCACCAGGCAGCTGCCGACGCCGACCACGAGGACCAGGCCGACGGAATACAGCCCGCGGTGAGCGGCCACCATCATGCTGCCGAAACCGATCATCGAAGTGAACGACGTCAGCACGATGGCATTCATCGTACTGGAGGAGGTGCGATACATGCCCGCCTCCTGCAGGCGGTAATCGTGCACGACATGCACACCGTCATCCACGCCGATGCCCAGCACCAGGGGCAGCACGATCAGGTTGGCCGGGTTCAGGTCCACCTGCAGCACGGCCAGAATTCCGGCCATCAGCAGTGCACCCACCATCGAAGGCAGGATTGCCAGCAGGGCATCCCGCAGGTTGCGGACATCCAGCACAGCCGATGTGCCGATGGAAATGCCCAGATAAATCAGCAGCAGCCAGGCCGGCTGAATCTCGATGCGGCGGGTCTGCAGCATCATGGCAATGAAGACCACGATCAGCAGGGGAGGCCCCAGGACCAGCAGTTTGTGGTGCCCGTCAAGAAAATCGACCAGCAGGACCAGCGTAATCACCGCCAGCGCGTAAATTGCCGCCGTGCGATAGCTGAACAGAATCTGCCGGGAGGCTTCGTAGTTCTGCAGCGGGGTGCCTGTGACTTCCGGATCGATCGAACGGACGTCGGACACAAACCGTGTCAGCGGCTCGACATCCCAGATCGGTTCGCTGGGGTAAATCTGCAGCAGCCACTTGCCCTGGCTGACGAAACGGGAAGTCAGTTCACCCGGCAGGTCCGCCAGAGCAACCGGTTCCGGATCGGCCGAGTGGGCCAGCGTTCGGAACTGCTGCAGCAGGGCGAACGAGGTGCGGTACTGAAAATCGCTGAGGAACGCGATCTGCTGGTTGACGGTCAGCCGCTCGAACCGGTCGAGAAACTGATCGACCCGGCTGGCCACGCGGTCGGCCGCGGGCAGCGGGCTGTCGCGGACGGTGATAAACAGCTGCTCGAGAGCACGGCCGACATTCGATGGATTGACGTTACTCACCTGCGGAGGCCGGTCCGGCAGACGGGCCAGACGGGCCTGGAACGCCTGCACCATCAGCCGGGTTTCGCGGGAGGCGGTTCCCGGCAGGTGCGAAGCCAGTTCTTCCACATGATGCACAGTGGGCAGGGCTTCAAACCGATGCCGCAGCTGGCGGGCTTCCTCGGGCGAACTGGCGACAGAAACCGCATACAGCAGGGAGTCGTTCGCTTCGTTGAAGATCCGCCGCTGAATATCAACGGATTCAATACCATCGGCCTGCAGGTTCAGCAGGTTGTAGTCGTACCGCAGTTTCCAGACCAGCCGGCCGTCTTCAAATGCTGCAATCCGCGAGGCGAAACCGCCAATCACCACCACCGACAGCAGTACCACCACCAGCGGGAAACGGGATGTTCCCGCCCGCAGCCATGTCAGCTGGAAGGGCGTGGGCAGCTTGCGGGGTTCGACATTTCTGTCGGACAGCGCAATCAACGCAGGCAGAACCGTAAACGTCGCCACGGCACACAGCAGAATTCCGCCACCGGCAATAATGCCCAGCTCGGCAATGCCGAGGAAGTCGGTGAAGGTGGCACAGAAGAAGGCCAGGGCCGTGGTGATGGCAGCCGTCAGAATACCCGTGCCGACCGAGCCCGACGTTTCCAGCAGGGCGGGGCGGAGCATGCGGCCTTCGTGCCGCAGTTCCAGATACCGGGCCAGGTAATGAATCGCAAAGTCGATTCCCAGGCCGATCAGAATGACGGCGAAGGAGACCGACAGAATATTCAGATGCCCCACCGCCAAAGTGGTGTAGCCGAAGGCCCAGGCCATGGCGATGGCCAGCATGATCATCGCCAGCATCGGATGGCGAAACCCGCGGAAACCGAGAAACAGCAGCAGCCCCACCCCGGCGAAGCTCAAACCGGAGGCCAGGAGCATATCGGTCTGAGAACGACGCATTTCGTCGCTCTCCAGTACGGGAATGCCGGTCAGGCCGATCTTCGTACCGGGATATTCCTCCATCACGGTTGCCACCATCTCCCGGAGACGGTCGATGGAACCGGTGCTGCCACTGAAATCAACCGCGGTGCCGTGCGGCTTCACCTTGATGAAGCCCATCGTCCCGTTGTTGTTCAGCAGGTAGACCGCCTGCCCGCCCTGGTTCTGCAGCGACTGATCGACCGGCAGAAACTGGGGCCATGGAGACGAGAATTTCGAAGGAGTTTCCAGGAATTCCAGCATGCTGGTGGAAAGCAGTTCCGCATGCTCCAGCAGCGGTTCCATTTCGCCGGCCGGGGCAGCCTGGCGGCGGCGGGATTCGAGCTGATACCTCAACCGGGAGAACAGCGATTCCAGCTGAATCAGATCCCAGCGGCCCTGCAGAATCGGGCTGTATTCCTCCAGCCGACCCAGGCCCTGTTCCAGCTGATCAGGCGACAGATACTGCAGCCCCTTGCCGCGCAGTTTCCCTGGTTCAAAGCGGAAGAACACATTGGAAAACAGATCCGGTTCGCGACGCATCTGCGTGCCGAGATCGTCGAGCGCCTGCTTGACCAGCGACGGCGACTCAGACTCGACCACCACCACGATATCGGCCGCTTCGCCGAAATCTTCCGTGTAGGCCTTCCACCGCTGATGAAAGGCCGCATCGGGATCGATCAGATCGGAGCGTTCCGTCTTGAAATCGATGAAGCAGATGGTGCCGCCAATGCAGGCGGAAGAAAGCAGCAGCACAATGAACAACGTCACTTTGGGCCGCCGCGCAACCTGACGGGTCACCATCCGCAGGGTGTCTCTGAGCAGAGACCCTCCCGGGGTGCCGTTCTCGGCTGACTGACTGGCGGTGGAGCGCGGCATCCGTGCTGCTGTTCCTGAACGATGCATTTCGCCCGGTTCAACCAGGCTGTACCAGATGGCGGACGGAAATTCCGTGGACCGCCCACATACTGTCTCTGGCGCAGCTGCTGGCTGCAGCGAAATTTATCTGGCTGGCGAAGCGGGCCGCAACGGGAAATCCTTCCCCGCTGTCCTGTGACCGGCTTCGGTCTGCTGCTGGTTGCTGGAGATTTCGACTTCTGATCTGGAATTCTGTCTGGCCTGGCTGCCGACTGCTGAACGGAAAATTCTCAGCCGGAACAGAGAAACAGACCGCGGCTGGAAACGGGCAGAAGGGAAAGCTGACTCACGGAAGAACCAACGTTCCGCATTCCTCAGAACGGGTTGCGGTTGCTGGTTCAGTGCTCAGCCGAATCTTTTGCCCTGACCGGGCCTGATGCGCTGTCATCATTCATCGGCCCCGGGAGAGACGTTCTGTACTCGACCTGCATGGCAGTGGAACAGCCCCCCGGAACCTCCCGGATGACCATACATTGCCAGCCTGACATCCCAAGCGGGACCAAGAAATTACTGCGTGTTTTCACCTACGAGACACAGGCTGCCAGATTTTAGTCAGAGATCAGGATTTACAGCAAGCGGACCCCTGTGACTTCAGGAAGAACAGGAAGACTGCGTCGGCAGGAAAATTGTTTCCTGCGTCGCCCGAGGGCCGAAAGCGGGCGATTTGACAGAAAACCGGCCGAACGTATCGGACGGCTGGCCCTCACGGAGCCGGGCTGCCCGCTGCTGCGCCCCGCTGCATGGTGGCCATGCCGGTCAGTTCCCGCACCAGAATCCGACGAACCCGCTGCTCTCCGTCAGTCAGCTCAAGCTGACCGCCGGTAGAAGTGCCATCCGGATAGAATGTGATCGCAGCGGTCGCAGTGGGGCTGCCCGTGTTTGTACCGGCCGGCTGACCGGGTGAACCGGCTGTAGTGCTGCCGGCCGACGACAGCGAAGACATCCCGAACAGCAGACCTTCCGGCAGCTGATACTCGACCCCGGCGACGAGTTCCTGATCCGAATCCGGACGGGACTGGCCGGTGCCGTAGCTGTTGGCGACTGGCTGCAGCGGGTCGGTGGCCGCAGGAGCCGGCTGTTCCGAAGCGACATGATACGTCGTCCCGCCTGGCTCCCAGACAAAAGTCACGAGGCTGCCGCCTTCGATGGCCTGCATGCGGGTGCGGGCCAGCACCGTCACCAGTTCACCCGCTTCGCGGTCCAGAGGCATTTCGCCCGCGGTGCGCAGCATGGCGGGCACGACCAGCCCGATCAGCATCGCAATGACGGCCAGAACCAGCAGCAGTTCCACCAGCGTGAAACCTGTGACCCGCCGCATGCCGGAACCGCGGGAGCCGTTGTCGCGGTGCATGGTCTCTGTTCCCCCGAATTGCGAACCGGCGCAGACCGCAGCAGGCGACGCTGCCCGGGAACGAACCCCTGCCGTGCTGCGGCAGGATGTCTGCTGGATTATTGTCATAGGTGCCCTGTCGGGGCCTGATTCTGAAATGGATAAACGGATACGGGACGCGGCACCGGGTACCTGCCAGCGGAGCAGGCGGCAGCTCACTGACCGGAACGAGGGAAGCGTGACCGTTTCTACAGGATTGTCTCCCGGGAGAATCTACCCTGTCCATCCGCCGGACGATTCATCATACCGCCCCGGCCCCCCGGAAGGGACAGCACCCTGTGCGGGACAGCCGCGGATTCCGGCGAACATGTCTTCCCCCGCAGCTTTCCTCCGGCCGTGGTTCCCCCACTGGCCCCGGTCGATACCCCCCGTGGCGGGCGAACCGGCTGGCTGGGGATTTCCCCCCGCGCAGCGGCTCAACTAAACTGCAGCGGGAGAGAGAGTCTGTCGGCAGCCCTTCCCCGCCTTCCATTCCAGAGAAAGAATCGGTCCCGTCATGGCACACCAGGAACCTCCCCCTCCCCATGGTCGGTCTCACGGTCAGCACCCGGAGGAGATCCCCGATCCTGCCCGCTGGCCGGTCGTGACTTCACCCCTGCCTGAACCACCGCCCGTCCCGTTCCCGGCAGCCGGGCTCGACTGGCAGGCCCTCTACTGCCGGCCCGTGATCGATTCGACGGCCTGGGTTGCTCCGGGAGCCGTGGTGATGGGGCGGGTGAGCCTGGCGGCTGGCAGTTCCGTCTGGTATGGCTGCGTGCTGCGAAGCGATGCGGAATTCATTGAAGTCGGCGAGAACACGAACGTGCAGGATGGTTCCATTCTGCATGTGGATCCGGGTTACCCCTGCGTGCTGGGAAAGGGCGTCTCGCTGGGGCACCGGGCCACGGTGCATGCCTCGCGCGTGGGAGACGGCGCACTGATCGGAATCGGCGCCACCGTCCTCAGCCGCTGCGTGATTGGCCGGGGAGCCCTGATCGCCGCCGGGGCTGTCGTGCTGGAGGGGACTGCTGTGCCACCGGGCACTTTGTGGGCCGGCTGCCCGGCCCGGCAGATCCGCGAACTGACCGAAGCGCAGACGGACCGCCTGCAGCGGACAGCGGAGCATTACGTGAACAGCGCCGCTGCCTGGCTCGCCCGCTTCGGTCGCGAGCACATCGACAGGCTGACTGCCGAAGACCGGCCCTGAATCACTCGGCCGCTGCCGGCATGAAGCACCGCCCGCGTAACAGAACAGACCCCGCCCGCGTAACAGAACAGACCCCGCACACGGAATGAACTGCCTGCCGGCGCAACCGGCCGGAGCGGTGGCACGAAGTCCGCCGGCTCTCCACCGGGCAGCGGCTGCACAGTTTCCGATATGAATCGGAATCCCGACGGGAAGCACACCAGCCCCTCCACAGTGCGTGGCCGGCCCGCCTCACCAGTTCTTCGAACAATCGACTATTCGGGACGTGGAGCCCGGGCCATCAGCGCGTCGGTGGCGTCCTGCGGAGAACGGTCGTGAAACAGAACGTGAAACACTTCTGAGGTCACCGGCATCTCGATATTGTGCTGATCGGCGTATTCAAACACCGCACGGGCGGTGGTTACCCCTTCAGCTACGGCATTCATGCTGGAGAGGATCTGGTCCAGCGTTTCGCCTTTGCCCAGCCGTTCTCCCACCATCCGGTTGCGACCATAGGGGCTGATGCAGGTTGTGATCAGATCGCCCATGCCGGCCAGGCCGGAAAAGGTCAGGGGTTCGGCTCCCAGCGCCAGACCGAACCGCGTGATTTCCACCAGACCTCGGGTCAGCAGGGCCGATTTCGCATTGTCGCCAAAGCCCAGCCCGTCGCAGATGCCGGCGGCAATCGCAATCACGTTTTTCAGGGCGCCGGCCAGTTCCACGCCGATGATGTCGAGGTTGGTATACACCCGGAAGCGGTCGGTATTGAAGATCTGCTGCACGTCCCGGGCCAGCGAACGATCTCCGCTGGCAGCCACCACACTGGCCGGCAGACGCCGGGCAATTTCCTCCGCATGACTGGGGCCTCCCAGGGCCACCACGGCCCGCTGCCCCAGCACATCGGCCACAATTTCACTGGGCCGCATGAAGGTTTCGTTCTCCAGGCCTTTGACCACACTGACAACCGGCGTATCACCCTGCAGCTGCGGGGCAATGGCTGTCAGCGCTTCCCGCAGAAAACGGGTGGGGATGGCGACCACCAGGTAGTCGGCATCCTTTACGGCCTCGGCAATATCGGAAGTCACCAGGACGGAATCCGGAATCTGAATTCCCGGCAGCAGCCGCTGGTTCTCCCGGCTGGACTGCATACTTTCCGCGTGTTCCTTGTTGCGGGCCCAGATCGAAACGCTCTGCCCTTCGTGCTCGGTCAGCAGAACAGAGCAGGCTGTCGACATTGCTCCGCTGCCAAGTATCGCGATCCGAGTTGTCATTGGTGTCGTTCTCCTGGTTCGCATGCCTTTTCGAATCCGTCCGATCCGTGTTGATCCAGACAGGCATTATTTCGCTGAATTCCGCAATTCGAGCCGGGCAGTCAGTGCGGGGCCGGGTTCGCGGCCGGCTTCACCTCTGTTCAGATGGCAGCCCGCTGCTTTGCCGGCCTGCCCCCCGTGAGGGAAACCCGCCAGAACGGACAGGGCTGCGGGCAGCAGGCCGAACGGACTTTCGCTCTCCCCGCTGTCTCTCCGGGCGAAAAGGTACACCGGATCTCACGCGGATTGTTTCATCTGGTCTGGCCGGGCCGGGGGCATGTCCCGCAGGATCGATAAAATCCCCCGCCCGCTGCCTCATCCCGCTGGATCTCCCTCGCCGGCCTCCAGATTTTCGCAGCCCGCCAATTAGGGGAACCTAGGTTTACAGGAATGAATTGTATGCGGCGCGAGCCATGCCTCGAAATCCCCGCGGAACCAGTGTGCTGCGGAGAATTCGATTTCGCGCAGGCAACGCCCGACTGAATGTGAGGCGACTGCGGGGAATTCCCGGAGAACACCGGCCCGTCCGTTTCGCTTTCGACCTGACCAACCGGAGAGAATGGTAATGGAACCGATCGCGCAGCAGAAGCCTGCCAGTTTCGTCGACCGCCGCAGCAATACCGACACACCCAACCCGGGAGTTCCCGAGCGGCGGCAGTTCCAGAACACCTACAACGAAGAGCGTCCCGAAGTGGCCGAACTGGCCCGCGCTGTCGATCAGTACAAGCTGCTGCACCGTCGGCGGTTCATCACCTTTGAAGAACTGTACGATGTGATTGCCGGGCTGGGTTATCACCTGTAAAGACTGCCGGAGACTGCGCGGGCGGAGCCCCCGCCCGAAGTCGCCAGCTTCCACGGGAAGAAGCTGCTCCGCGCTCAA